>JAHFAP010000330.1 GCA_023250495.1 Deltaproteobacteria bacterium
GGCAAGACCCACAGATCGTTGTCTGTTCCGGGGTTCCCCAGTGTCACGTAGATAATGAACCGGCCGTCCGGAGACCAGCTCACGGGATATTTTTCAAGATTGTCCTCGAGCAGCACTTCTTCGGTGCCGGCCCCGCTGGAGGCCTTCTGGAAGAGGTCCAGATGCCCCTTGCGGCGTGAGTTGAACACAATGCGGCTGCCGTCGGGCGACCAGATCGAGTCGAATTCGCTGGCAGGGTCGAACGTGAAACGCGTTCGGAGACCCTAATCCCGCGCTAACGCGCCGCGGGTTCTGGACTAATTCATTAGTTGATGTTTTTGGGGGGCTATAAGTGAATCTGGGTAATTTCCAACTGGCCTGTTCCCTGGTTTGCCCAGGGAAAACGGGAAATTGTACGAATAGATGGATGGAAGAAGGCATCAGCTCCAGTATCGGAACAGACCTGTCCCAGGGTGCCGCTTCGGCTCTTCGGCTTTATCGACTTGACTACCCTGGAACTCCTCTCGCCGCTAGTCCGTGCAGAGCTTCAACTGCAGGGCCGCTAAATGAGAGCGTGCGGCTATCAGCTTCACTCTTTGCTCGATCTCTGCGGCTATCCGAAGTATTAACTTTCCCCCGCTGGAAATGATTTGCCCTGCGATTGTGAATAACGAAAAACGCAGCCGCTTTGGACGTGCGTTACTCAGTTGTGAAGGGAGCGCCAGCGATTTCATCGCACTGAGCACATTGTAGGTCAGCAGGCTCAATCGAAACCATGCTGCATTGGCGCCGAACCGGCCGCAAGGCGGCACCTTGGCTGCCAGCTCGTTCTTGCTGATGTCGTGAACCAACTCGATCGTACCTGCTTTCTGCCAATGCCAGCGCAACAGTTCCACTGCTTTACCCTGTCGATTGGTCACCACCGCCAGATACCTTGTCGAGCTTCCGTTGGCAAACAGCTCCCCCTGCTTGGCATGAATGCGCAGCGCCAGATAGCGCAGCGGCTTAGCGTCCTTGGACCAATTCCCAGGCGTGAACTCGACCTCAGCGCAGTGCACCGTTTCATGCGGCCGGTCCTCCGCAAGCTCCCAACTTTCCTCCGTCACGGCCTCGCATACTTTCCGCAATTCCACCGTCATGTCGGCGCTAATCGTAAATCCTATCTCCCCTTTCGGGCCATCCTCACGCTCCGGGTTCGCCAGCCACTTTAACACGCTCTCCTCGTAGCACGCGCTGTCGGCACGAAAGTAGCGCTCCGTGATTGTCTCCGGCAAACTCGCGAAACCTCGCTTTATCAGCCGCAAGTTCTCCATGCCTGCCGGTACGTTACCGTCCCGGTATTCGTCGGCTACGACCAGGTCTTGTTCTACCCAGTAAATCACCGATGGCTGATACCCACGCCCTCCTTTGTAATGAAACTGCGCCTCCCGTTTGTGACTCTCCTGGATTGTCGCATCATGATCGAGTGTCGCCTTGGTGCACTTGCCCAGCGAGGCCACCCTTCGCACAAACTCTACGTTGACCCGGCCTAATCCTTGCAGAGCTTCGTTCTCCTCCGGAATGTAGGCCACCTGACCCTTTCGTCGCTGCGCTTGAGCTTGCTCGATCAACTCGTCGTCATGGAACTCATACAGAAAAGTCCGCAGCGCATCGGCCCCCGGAAGCTCGCCCACAAGCCGGCCTAGTCCAGAATCCGCTTTGAGGGTTTCAATATCGTCAAAGCACTCCCCGCCCGATGCCATCAAAAGCACCAGCGATTCGATCTTCTTTGCTTCGCTGTACCCTCGCTCCCGCTCGCGCACATCTACATGATCCCGGATCAGTCGATTCAGACCCAGCGCTCTCATGGTTTCCAAAACCAACGGTAACCCCGCCCACGCCGTGATTGTGGCTGACCGCTTCAGAATCTCCACAACGTACGGCAGCACTCCCTGTTTCTTCATCGCTTCCTGCTCCGTATCTGCCCCCCGGGATGGTTTCCCCGCAACAGCTCCAGGTTTACTTCGGTTAACTGCTCGATGACATGCCGGGCACGCTGATACTCCCGGATCAGATTCGCCACTGCTTCTTCGCGGCCTCGTCCCACGTAGCATCCTCTCGTGTGGCCGTGGATATTCAGAGAAAGGTGAATCTTCTCGTGCTTCTCGCCCGTCTCGCAAACACAACCCTTGCGTCCGCATCGGACCATGGTTTTGACCAGTGAGCCGCGCATCAGATTGCCCAGGCCGCTCAATTGCTCGATCAGGGCGTCGCGCTGCTTTTCCAAGCGGATTCGATCGAGGATGGTATTTCTCATGGATTGGATATATAACCCATCCATAACTAAAAGTCAAGCTTTTTCACTCAAAAAGTTTCATAAACTGCAGGCTAGATGCTTCTCTCGGGGCCTTAGCGCGGGATTAGGGATCATGACGTCATGACGTCGCAACGGAGGCGATGGCGGCCACCATCGGGTACGGTCCGACGCGTTCGCGGCGCCCTTGACATAGCTCCCCTTGATCCTCACAGCGGACCGGCTTCGCAGAATATGCGG
>JAHFAP010000158.1 GCA_023250495.1 Deltaproteobacteria bacterium
TTCGGTCACTGACCTCGGTATCGGAATACTGAACTCACTGAGAAAGGTTCGGCAGTACTCCGGCATTACAGCATCACGTGAAGCAATAACTCTAGCAGTTGAAGAGGGGGTAAGCAGCCGAAAAGGTAAGGCGGGCCTCGGGTTGTCGCACATCCGTCGGTTTGCTAGAGTAAATCAGGGCACATTGACGGTGATTTCTGGAGACGGGAAGGTGAACTTCTACTCCAAGAGTATAGAGCCTAGACCCATGCCTAGTAGATTTAACGGGACAGCCATCGAACTGAGGATCAATGCAGATAGGGAAGGCTTTTACTTTCTCAAATCCGAGGAGGATTTTATTTTCTAGAAACATTCGTGGTGTCGATAGCATATGCGCGTGGCAGAGTTAAACATAGAGCAAGTATCGGGGGGGAAAACGGTTACGCGAGACGACGGCGGGGTTATTTACCAAAGGATAAAAGCTTTTTGGAATGACTATGAACGTATTTCGGTGAACTTCGCCAATCTCCTAATCGCTTCTGTGTCGTTTATGGACGAAGCATTCGGCCAGCTCGCTCTAGAACACTCGGAACAGGAATTGAGAAAAAAACTAGAATTCGCCAACATGAGTAGGTTCGATCGGGCACTTTTGAATGATATTATTATGTCGAGAATTCACGAAAGATCGCTCAAGAACCCGCAACACTCACCGAGAAAACACATCAAGGTCGGTGTTCTAATATCTAAAAATCGTCGGAAGGATTGAGTCTCAAGCGACAAATCAGAAGAGCCGAAGAGGCTAATTTTTACCTCTGCGCTATACAGCCGGTCGATGAAGCCGCGCTCGTTGAGCTTGAATTGCCGCGTTGTTCTCTTTCTCGCCCTGGGGTTTCTGCCTCACACGGGACTGGCTGCGGACAAGCTTGTCGGCATTCACTCGGCTCGCACAATGTCCCAATCGATGCCGTGGATCGCCGAGGAGCTCGGGCTGTTTCGGAAGTATGACCTGGACTTTCAGCTGGTTTACATTGTCTCTGCCTCATTGGTGACCGCTGCAATCCTCGGCGGCGACGGCCAAGTCGCCATCACCGGAGGTGAAGCGATCATACGCGCTTTCGCGCAAGGGGCTACCGACCTGGTCTTTATCGCCAGCGCAAAAAACACCCTGACCCACAGTATTTTGGCCAAGCCCGAAATCAAAAGACCCGAGGATCTCAAAGGCAAGAAAATGGGGGTGTCCCGGCTCGGGAGCAACTCGCATTACTTCGTGATTCAGGCTCTAAGACAGAACGGGTTGCAACCCACGGATGTGAATTTCATCCAGACCGGCGGCCAAGCCGAGAATCTCGCGGCGTTGCTGAGCGGCGCGGTCGATGCCGCGACGATGACAGGACCGTCCGGGGGCACGAGGGCGGCGGCCCAGGGTTTCCGCTACGTCGTGTACGGGCCCGAGCTCCGTATTCCTTTTGCGGCGGCGACGCTGGTGACGCGCCGGTCCGTGATGCGGGCGCGCGGGCCGGTTATCGAGAAGTTCGTGCGCGTCATGGCGGAGGCCGTGAAGATCATGTTCACGGATAAGGAATTGACTTACAGAGTTTTGGGAAAGCAGTTGCGAATAAGCGACCGAAAACTCCTGGACGCCGCCTACGACGAAGAAATCAAGGTCATGGAACGAAGGCTGGAATTTAAGACCGAAGCATTTCAGGCTATCCTCGATGAGACCGCAAGAGTCGACGCGCGGGCAAAAAAAATCAAGCCGCAAGACTTGATCGACCGCCGCTACGTTGAGGGGCTGGAGAAAAGCGGCTTCTTCGACAAACTCTGGGCGGGAAAATGACCAAAGCTACGAGAACACTCGGTAGTGACTCATTTTGCCCTGAGATCCTTCACTGTGTTCAGGATGACAACCACTCCCTATGTCATTCTGAGCGGCAGCGAAGAATCTCTGTTGCTGTCACCGAATCACTCTCACCATTCAAAATGAGTCACTACCGAACACTCGACTAGGGTCAACTGACATGTTGCAATGCAAGACCTGGCACTCGGTGTTGTATCGTGCCCAAGGAATTCCCGCAATAAGTCAATACTCAGATCAGACCCGAAGCACTCCCAACCTCAGGGGACAACTCTGTGAGGGTCTTAAAGGAGGCTCCCATGAATAAGATAAAAAAGATTCTTGCTCCGTCAGATCTCTCCAATCTGTCCAAGGCAGGTGTTCGTTGTGCCCTGGAGATGGCCGGACGGGAAGGAGCAGAGGTCATCGTTTATAACGTCATCGCGGTTGCTGAGAGCCCTTTTCCTAACGCCGATGAAGAATGGGTGGCTAGCCAAGTGGAACACCGCATGGTTGAGAAAGCGCTTAAGGACCGGAAAAGGCTTCTGGCAACGTTCGTCGGAAAGGACTTCACGGATATCATCCCAAAAATTAAGATCAGGCAAGAAGTCGACATAGGTATCCCCTATAAAAAGATTGTCGAGAAAGCAGTGGAGGAGGGGGTGGACCTGATTGTGATATGCACCCACGGAAGAACGGGTCTCCTGCATATGTTGATCGGCAGTGTTACGGAAAAGGTAGTTCGCCTGGCCTCCTGCCCTGTCCTATCGGTCCCCCCGCCGAAAGGGCCAACAGGGGAGGCTTAGGGCCGGACTTCTACGACTCCACAATCTTCCCTACCTCGTTCACTTTCCGTAGAAGCCGTTCTAAAATAGTCGAGAAGTCGAAGTCCGAGCCTGTCTTGTCCCCAGGAGGGACGAGGCTGAAAGGATCTATGAGATAATCAGCAGGACCGGCCCAAGCTGTATCGGTCGATTCGAGTTTGAAGGGAGGCTGAAACGAAAGGCGGCGATTCTCAGATCGTTCTGGGCCGGTCTCCCGCGGCTTAGATAGGCATCAGCGGGAACGAAGTATACTGTCCCCGAAATTTCTGATCTACTATGGACATCCAACGACTTGACCCTTAATCTAACTGGCCAAGCAGTTGCGAATCAGCGACCGAAAACTCCTGGACGCCGCCTACGACGAAGAAATCAAGGTCATGGAACGAAGGCTGGAATTTAAGACCGAAGCATTTCAGGCTATCCTCGATGAGACCGCAAGAGTCGACGCGCGGGCAAAAAAAATCAAGCCGCAAGACTTGATCGACCGCCGCTACGTTGAGGGGCTGGAGAAAAGCGGCTTCTTCGACAAACTCTGGGCGGGAAAATGACTACTTGTAAAGCTCGTTCAAGAGACCGCTCTTCTCCAATCTGTCGAGGAAGCGCAGGTCGACAAACTGCTCCGGCTTGGCGTTCTTGGCGGCCGGGATCGTCTTGGCCACTTCGTCGAGGGCGTTCTGCATTCCCGTCATGTTGATGTAAGGAGCCTTCTCCACGACCTTTGCGACATAGAAGTCGTAAGCCCTTTGCAGGATAGCCGTGTCCTGCACGGTGGTGTACTTCGCGTAGGACTTGATCGTGAATTCCCTGTCGGTTCGGGCGCGGTGCACGCCGCGCACGTAAGCGCGCATGAAGCGGTCGATCAGATCCGGTCTCTTCCTGATGATATCTCCGAGCACGATCATAGCGGGGTTCGGAAAGGCCAGATTCATGTCCGTGATGCTCGCAATTTCTTTGAATCCGAGCTTTTCCACCAGGAAAAGAGTCGGGGGCGAGACCATGCCGGCATCGATTGAACCCGCCTTGAGCGCGCCCGCTATGGACGACACAGCCCCCAACTGCAAGAGAATGACATCTTTCTGCGGGTCGAGATTGTGTGCCCTCAGGGCGAAGCGGGCTGAAATATCGGCGCTGGTTCCGATGCGGGTGATGCCGATTTTTTTGCCTTTGAGATCCTCCACTCGTTTGATGTCGGGCCTGGCATACATGGAAAAGATCAGCTTGTTGACGTTGTTCCCGATGACTTTGAAGTCCGCGCCGCTGAGAGCGGCGGAGATCGCAGCCGCGCCGCCCAACGACGCGATATCGACCTCTCCCGCAACGGTGACCTGCGCAAGCTGGGTGCCGTTGGGAATGAGAATTATTTGATCGTCCAGGCCTTCTTTGGCAAAAAAGCCGGCGTCGTGAGCGACCCAAATGCCGACGTAGGCGCCGCTGATGGAGCTATAGCCGATTCTCATCCGGTCCGCGGCGAGCGCCGTGGAGGCGCATAGAAAGATGGACAGCGCGGCGCTAATCACGGCTCGTTTCATAGGTGCGTCCCTCCGAGTATCCGGCGGATAAATTTTCCGTTCCTCACGCGCACGCCTCCGTACCGGCAATAGCTTCAGTTCGTGAATCTGTGAACCGGCAAAGGCCCTTTGGAGCACCAAACTGGCAGATTCAGGTTGTTCGCGTCCTTGAGCTCGAAAGCACATTCAAGCCGCGCGGTCGTCCTAGGAAAGTTGTGGAAAAGTAGCCTGTCCCTTTTTACTTTCCCTACCTTCGCCTGCAGCTTAACCGGAATCCCGTCAAAAAAATAGTTCTCTGGCCCCGATTTTTCGCTTTTTAGTTTTGCCTTTCTGAGGCGGGGCTGGACATTTCCTCGGCCTTGGAGTATGGAGGCTTGAATTACCTGGAAGAAAGAGGGGTCGAACAAACATGAATACATCGCGTTTCGTCCGTCAGTCGCTGTTGGCGCTATGTTTGTCTGTGATCGCCGCCGGTGTTTTCGCGCAGGCGCAGGCGGCGCAAGAGGAGTACAAGCCGCAGGTCGGCCAAGAAGGGAAGGACGTGGTGTGGGTCCCGACGCCGCAGGCGCTGGTGGACAAAATGCTCGACATGGCGAGAGTCACGCCGCAAGATTACGTGATCGACCTTGGCTCGGGCGACGGGCGCACCGTCATCACCGCCGCGAAGCGCGGCGCCCGCGCGCTTGGCATCGAATACAACCCGGACATGGTCGAGCTGTCGAAGCGCAACGCCGCCAACGCAGGCGTCAGCGACAAAGCGAATTTTATTAAAGCCGACCTGTTCGAGAGCGATTTCTCGCAGGCCACGGTGATCACCATGTTTCTGCTGCCGGAAATCAATCTCAGGCTGCGCCCGACGATCCTCGATCTCAAGCCCGGCACTCGGATCGTGTCGAATTCCTTCACGATGGGAGATTGGAAGGCTGACGAGACGGCCGAGGTGCGCAACAACTGCACCAATTGGTGCACGGCCCTTTTCTGGATCGTGCCGGCAAAAACGGAAGGCACATGGCAATTTCCGCAAGGAGAGCTGACGCTCAAGCAAGAATTCCAGATGATTTCGGGCACGCTCAAGTCCGGCAGTAATGCCACGCCGATTACGAATGGCAGGCTGCGCGGGGATCAGATCAGTTTCAGCGCCGGCGGCGCCCAATACACCGGCCGCGTGAGCGGCAACGCCATCGAGGGGAGCGTCAAATCAGGCGGAAGCAACAGCAAGTGGAGCGCGACGCGCGCCGCCAAGTAAAAATTCCGCCTCGTCCTTACACTCCGCCGAATCTCTGGTCCTGAGCTTCTTCTAACAGCCACGGATCTTTGATCTCCGTGGTGGGCGGTTGACCTTTCAGGACCCGCACAACCTCTCTTGCCGCATGTGTTTGGCAATCGGCGTACGACTCGTTCGAGTTGGCGGCGGTGTGGCACGTGACGATGACGTTGGGAAGAGTGAGGATCTTGTGATCGCCGGCCATCGGCTCCGGGTCGGTGACATCCAGGGCCGCGCCAGCGATTTGATTTGATACCAGAGCGTCGTAGAGCGCGTCGGTGTCCACCAGGCCGCCCCGGGCACAGTTGATGAGAAACGCGGTTGGTTTCATAGCCGCGAACTGCGCGCGGCTAAACATTTTACGCGTCGCCGGCGTGAGTGGAGCGTGCAGGCTGATGAAGTCGGAGGTGCGGATAAGCTCGTCGAAGGAGACGAGCGGCACGCCCAGATCGGCCGCGATCTTCGGATCTAGATAGGGATCCACGGCCTGAACTTGCATCCGCAGTCCTTGCGCGCGCGGCGCGACCTGGCGTCCGACGTGACCGAGCCCGACGATGCCGAGGGTTCGCCCCGCAATGCGGGAGACCTGGCCGCGAAAGGCGTGCAGCTCGGCGGTGTGGCGCCGCCAACGCCCCTCGCGCGCGTACTGGTTCATGCGCACGAGCTTTCTCGCGACGGCGATCAGCAGGCCGATGGTCTGCTCCGAAACTTCGACAGAGTTGCAGCCCGCCGCGTTGCACACGATTACGCCGCGCTCCGTCGCGGCCGCCAGGTCCATCCGGTCGACCCCCACGCCGGTCCGGCACACGACCTTGCAGCGCTTAAGCCGCGAGATAATCTCCCGTGTAAAGGGGACCGCGCCGTGGAAGATCATCGCGTCCGCGTCGCGCCCCGCCTCCGCGACCTCCGCGTCGTTTGTAGGCCGCGCCAACACCAGCTCCGCGTCGATCTCGTCGAGGATCGGTTTGATCAGGTTGACGGGGACCACGTTGCTGCCGCAGTAGACGACACGAAACTTAGCCATCGTTCCTCACTTTCCTAGCCCGGATTCCTCCGAAAGGGAGGCCTCAGGGCGCAAGTCTTCGGGCCGCGGCCCAACCCTTCGGGATCTCAAATTGCAGATCTCAAATCGCAAATCTGAGATCTGAAATCTGGGATTTGAAATTCCGAGCATAGCGAGGACTCGCGCCCTTCGGTCTCGCAGTGAAAGCCGCTGCCCGGTCGAAGAGCCCACGCATCCGACACTGCCGGTTGGAATAAGCACTGACCCATTGCGCGGGCTCGGAGAGCGGGTGGCGGCTTTCGTCGCCAAATGCGGGCTAGGCCCCCAATCCATATAGACGAACCGGGTTGTCCCACAGAATCTTCCGCCGCGTCTCAGCGGACAATTTATTGTTCGCGCTGAGATCGCCCACAGTCCGATCCGGAAACTTGTCAATCGCGTCGCTGTGCGGGTAGTCGGTCGCCACCGTTAAATAGTCCGCCCCGACGTGTTCCACGAAGCTGGGCACGAGCTCTTCGCCCGCCTCGCAGCTCACCCAGCACTGGCGCTTGAAGTAAATACTGGGTTTCTCTTTCGTGGTTTTAGCGGAACCATGCGATTCATGTTTCCAGTGCTCATCCATGCGCTCCAGCCAGAACGGGACCCAGCCGCAGCCGGACTCGAGATGGGCAACTTTCAGTCGCGGAAACTTCTCGAGCACGCCGTCGGCGCACAAGTTGAGACAGGCGAGCATCTGCT
>JAHFAP010000159.1 GCA_023250495.1 Deltaproteobacteria bacterium
GCCGGCCGTGCGGAAGGGGTTGAAGACGGTCTTCTGGCCGGGCCGTCTTGAGTTGATCCTCAACCGGCCCATGGTAATCCTAGATGGGGCCCACAACGGCGAGGGCATAAGGACGCTGGTCGGCGAGATGCGGGAGCTTCTCGGCGCGAATAAGGCCAAGATCGTTTTTGCCGCCATGGCCGACAAGGATTGGCCGCTTATGCTGCGCGAGTTATCGGCCGTGGCCGGCGAGCTGGTGTTGACCCGAGTGGCCATGGAGCGGAGCGCTGATCCCCGGAAGATGGCCGAGACGATGAAGGAGATTCCCGTTACTGTTCTAGAAGATCCGCGGCAGGCTATCCGCTTCCTGATAGACAGGTCTAACCCGGACGATACGATTCTGGTCGCGGGTTCCCTGTACCTCCTGGGCGAGGTACGACCTTTACTGTTGGAGATCGCCGCCCCCTCAACTTTTCCATACGGAGATAAGGCCAACGGCCCTCTCCGAATAAGTCCCCGCTGATATTCCCCTCCGCATCCCCTGGCAACCGAAAAAAAAGCTTGCCTAGTTGTCAGCTCCTGTATATAAGAGGAAAAGTTGGATTCTTCGCCTCAGCAGTAGAAACTTCAGCCGATTCGTTGGGAATGTCTGTCCGGAAAACATATGCAGTCCTAGCTTTGATTCTGTCCGTCTGTCTGCTCCGGGCTGGCCCGTTGTTTGGTCAAGCTTCCCGGGGTTCAACGCAGAAGGGTGATGAGGAAATTCACGTCACCGCGGATTCTCTCTCGGTGAGAGAAGGCGGCAAAGAGATCGAGGGCAAGGGAAATATCGAGCTCAAGCGCCAAGAGATGACCCTCAAGGCCGACGAGGTTTGGGTCAACCGGGAGACCCAGGACATGGAGGCGCAGGGCAATGTCTCAGTGGATGATCCGGAATGGAAGCTCAAGAAGGGAGACCGAGCGCGCTTCAATCTGGGAGAGGAGACCGGCACGATCGAAAATGGGGATATGTTTCTCGAAAAGGGCCACCTGAGCTTGAGCGGCAGCCGCCTTCAGAAGCTCCCCGGGCAGGCCTATCACATTGATGACGGGTTCTTCACCACCTGTCTCTGCGAATCGGGTCCCCCCACCTGGAAGATATCGGGCGCAGAGATCGACATCGCCCGCGAAGGAGAAGCGAGAATCAGGGGGGGCGTCTTTTACATCATGGATGTGCCGGTTTTTTATATCCCTTACGTGCTTTTCCCGGTAAGATCTGAGAGGCAGAGCGGCCTTCTCTTTCCGCAGTTCGGCACTTCGAGTAAAAGGGGGTTTTGGTACATGCAGCCCTTTTACTGGGCGATCTCCAAAAGCAGTGACGCGACCCTCACCTTCGATGTCGAGACTCGGGCACGACTTGGGTTTATCGGACAGTACCGGACCATATTCAGCCGTGACGCGCAGGCCGAAATCGACGTTTCCTATTTCAACGAGCATTTTCGGGACAACCCGGACAGCGCCGTTAAAGATCGCACCATCGCCGACTGCCACCCCAAGGCCGGTGGCGGCGTCGATTGCGATGTGATTCCCCAAAACCGCTGGAGCGCGATTGCAAACCACCGTCAGACCAGCTCCTCAGGTTGGACGACTTACAGCGACATCGCGCTTTTCAGCGACGATTTCTTCACCAGAGAACTGACGCGCAACTTGCATTTCAACTTCGACCAGGAAAGGGATATCAAAACCAGTCGCTATAGTCTATCGCGGGCTGGCTTCCTGCGGAGTTGGGGTGACGTTAGCCTGCAGGGCGAATGGGACTTCTATCAGGATTTTATCCAGGCGGACAAACGGACATTGCAGAGGGCCCCGCAGATCGCCTTTACCGGCCGCACCGCTCTGTGGAACACGCCGCTGGAGCTTCGCTGGCGGGCGACGGGGGTGAACTATCTGAGCCGAGAAGCGCCTGACGGCCTGCGCATCGATCTCAGGCCGGAGCTTGTGTTGCCTTTTAATCTGGCCAATTATCTGCATGGCTTGTTCAGCGTGGCTCCACGCGAGACCGCTTATCACCTTTACGACAACAGCAAATCGTTTTCGACGACTCCTTGCGGCGACCCCTCGGACCCAACGACATGTACCAAGTCTCGGCGCACCTTTGCTCGCAACACCTCGCGGGAGCTGGTGGAGGTAGCAGGCAACGTGGGGAGTTCCTTCGGGCGCGTCTTTTCCTGGGACGGGTCGGAGCTGCAAAAAATCAAGCATGTCGTCGAGCCCGAGGTGAGTTATCGCTTTGTCTCGCGAAGTAAGCAGAGCGATATCCCGATCATGGATGGAACCGATCGGCTCAACCACCGAAATATGGTGACCTTCTCTCTCACCAATCGTTTTTGGGGAAAGCTCTTTCCGGGCGTGACGGCGCTGCCGGAGGAGCGTGACGTCGAGCTGGTGGCGCCGCCAACGGCGGGTGACACCAGAGAGTTGGGTCGATTAAGGCTGGCTATCAGCTATGATATGGAGAAGGAGAGAGCGGTAGCAGCTCGGCATTCTGACTTGGATATCAACCTGCGGATCACGCCCAAGGACTATTTGGCCTTCGGAGCCGACACCGGACTCAGTCCTGGCGCATGGCAGGTCAGCCAGGCGGCGGTCCTCTTTTCAATCTTGGATCCTCGGCCTATCACCCGGCGCGTTCTCGATAAGGACTTTATGCGACCCAACTCTCTGGATCTGAGCTACCGCTTCATCGGGAAAACCCGCAATTCGCTTCTTGCTGAGAACGCCAATCTTGTCATTGCCGATCCGAGTCTACCGAAGAGTTGCGGCGACGCCGTCTTCGATCCTCGGTGTAAGAGAGAGGATGTTTTAGGATTGGTGGGAGTCGGCGCCCTTCTGCATCTGACCGACAATCTGCTGTTTCTCTACAATTCTAATTACAATGTCCGCAGAGGGGGATTCACCACAAATCGCGGAGCCCTCAAAATTCTCTCTCAGTGCGAATGTTGGACGCTGACTCTTTCCGTCAACCAGACGACCAATCCAAATGAAACGAATTTCCGATTCAATTTCAATCTCCTCGGCTTGGGCTCTCAGGCCAAAGAGGTTTTCAAGTAATTACTAGGGAGGTTCTTTGGCTGCGGCGATCTCCCGTCCAGCGCGAGTTGACAAGCCCTGGGGATACGAGCTGATCTGGGCTCATACCGACCGGTACGTGGGCAAGATCCTCCACATCCGCAAAGGGGAATCTCTCAGCTACCAGTACCATAAGGTCAAGGACGAAACCGCTTACCTCCTTCACGGCGCTATGGAGCTCGAGATAGGGGATGAGAAGGGCAGGCAGACCTATCGCCTGAAGCCGGGGGATTGTTATCGTATCAGCTCCGGAACCAGGCACCGCATGATCGCCGTTGAGGACTGTGACGTCTTGGAGACCTCCACTCCCGAGCTGGACGATGTGGTCCGGCTGGAAGACCGGTATGGAAGGGTTAAAAGTTGAGGGGTTGAAGAGATCAAGGGTTTAGGCGATAAAGGGAGCAGATGGAAGGCTACGTCACCTTCGAACAGCGCCTGGTTGAGCGCGGGATGATCTCCGCTGAAGAGATGGAGCGGATCGTCAAGCTTCAGCAGGAGCAGCGCGCGCGCTTTTCTCGACTGGTCGTGGAGTTGGGCTTTGTCTCGGAGGACGACCTCTTGCCGGTCCTGAGCGATCATTTTGGCATCCCGGTGGTCTCTCTCAAAGACTTTCCAGTAGCTCCTCTTCCCTTGGAGCCGATCTTGGATGTGGTGGACTTTTTCAAGTCCGCCCGGATGGTTCCACTCAAGGTGGAAGGTCGGGATCTGCTGGTCGCCACGACCGATCCCACAGATTTCGCGCGGCTCCATGCGCTGGGGGTGGCGACCGGACTCAAGATCCGTCCTCTACTGGCTAAGGAGAAGGAGATTACGGCGCGGATCGAAGCGCTGTTCGGGAACGGCTATTCAGGCGATTCGCTGGCAGGCGCTCCCGCTGCCCGGGACATCGAGGGAGCTACGGATCAAGAGGAGGTGGAGCACCTGCGCGATATGGCGTCCGAGGTGCCCGTCATACGGCTCGTCAATCAACTGCTCAGCCGAGCCCTGGAGAGCCGCGCCTCTGATATCCATATCGAGCCCTTCGAGAATCAGCTCAAGGTTCGCTACCGGATCGACGGCATCCTTCACGAGATCGATCCGCCGCCGCGCCAGCTCAAGGCCGCGATTATCTCTCGCCTGAAGATCCTGGCTCAGCTCAACATTGCCGAGAGGCGTCTCCCGCAGGACGGCAGGATCAAGGTCAAGATCGCAGGGAAAGACGTGGATCTGCGCGTCGCGACTATTCCTACGCTCTACGGAGAAAGCGTTGTGATCCGCCTGCTCGAGCGCTCGCAGATTTTTACCGATCTTGAGTCCCTTGGATTTTCCCCAGACATATACCAGCGCTTCAGCGAGATGATCTCCAAGCCGCACGGAATGATCCTGGTCACCGGGCCTACCGGAAGCGGCAAGAGCACCACGCTCTACTGCGCTTTGCAGAAGATCAACGACCCGTCCAAGAAGATCATCACCATCGAAGATCCAGTGGAGTATCAATTGAACGGCGTCAACCAGATCCATGTGAAGCCACAGATCGGACTCACCTTCGCCAATGGCCTGCGCCACATCGTGCGCCAAGATCCCGATATCATCATGGTGGGAGAGATCCGCGACGCCGAGACGGCGGAGATCGCGATCCAGGCCGCGCTCACAGGCCATCTGGTCTTCTCCACCTTGCACACTAATGACGCCGCCGGCGCGGTCTCGCGTCTCTTGGAGATGGGGGTTGAAGACTATCTTCTCTCCTCGGCCCTTCTGGGCGTCCTGGCCCAGAGGTTGGTGCGGCGGCTCTGCCAGGACTGTCGCAAGCAGGTGCCGTTTCAGAGCTCCCGCGCCGAGGAGTTCAGCGGTGATCCCCCCGCGAGCGTCTGGGAGGCGATTGGGTGTGAGGCGTGCTCCGGCACAGGCTACCTGGGGCGGATCGGCATCTTTGAGCTTCTTCCAGCGACGCCGGAGATCTGCAAGCTCATCGTTCAGCGCACGGATGCGACCTCGATCCGCAGTTTGGCCATCTCCCAAGGTATGCGCCTTCTGAGAGACGACGGTTGGCAAAAGGTCCGCGACGGAGTGACCACGCTGGCAGAAGTTCTCCGCGTCACGAGAGAAGAAAGTTAGATTGCTTTCCGCAGTTCATCACTCCTACTAAATTTCTCCAGAAGAAGTTTACCAGCACAGTGCATCCATAGGAGGAAATTATGAATGCTGCAAGATTAACGGGTATTATCATGATCGCAATCCTGCCCTTAACCCAATCTATCTGGGCCGGGGAAGCCCCGGAGCGATTGGCCGTGATCAAAGCCCGCATGGAGCGGATCAAGGGCATGGCTCAGCGCCTGCCCGAACGAAGGAAAAAGCAGCTCTCGAGTGGCTTCCGAAACCTGATCCGTCTGGCAGAACGATGGGATCAGATCGAGCCCGGCCTGCGGCAGGCGACGCAGAAATTTGATCCCAAACAGGGGGCGTTCCCTTCCTGGAATCTCGGTGAAGAGTCCCTGAGATCTCGGAGCCGAGCGGCCTTGCAGGTGTCGGACCCGAGCACGGATCTTTTCTTCTCCAGCTTCTCAGGATTCACCCAGAACGAGACCTCCACCGCCTGGTGCGGGAGCAATGTGGTGATCGGCTTCAACGACTCCGGGAGCTTCTTTGAGAGCTTGCCTGTGCCTGGAATAGGGCTGAGCTTCGTCGGCTACGCCCGCTCAACCAGCACCGGCTCTTCCTTTACCGACCTGGGATTTTTGAACCCTGGGACCGTGACCACGGATTTTCTCGCAGGGGATCCTGCAGTTGCTTGTGCCGACGCCAACACTTTTTATTACGCCTCAATTTTCCTGCGTGACGGCACGGACAAGAGTGACATCTCGGTTTCGAAATCGACAGACGGCGGGTTAAGCTTTGGCAATCCTGTTTCCGCAGTCAGCAAAAGCTGCGTTGATCCTTCCGATCCTTCTAATTGCGACCACTTTGTGGAAAAGCCGTGGATGGCCGTTGATCCCACGAATACGAGTAGGATTTTTGTTACCTACACCGACTTTCAATCAAGCAGCTCAGCGGCCTGCGGCAGCGATCCTCGCACTGCCATCGAGCTGGTTCGTTCCACCAACGGCGGGACGAGTTGGGACGCGCCGGTCGTGATTGTTGAGAGGTGCGGTGATGCCTTTGTCCAAGGCTCGCAAGTGGCGGTAGCGCAAAACGGGGATGTTTACGTGGCATGGGAAGAGTTTGAGATCGATTTTGTGACGCGCGCTATCAACATCCGGAAGTCTACAAACAATGGCACGAGCTTCGCGGCGGCAGTGAAGGTTGATGACGTTACCTGCGTGGGGAGCTGTGGAGGTTTTGGCGTGTTTGATGACCTGCTCCAGGGTTCCTTCCGCTCATCCTTCGAGCTTCCCAGCCTTACCGTCGATCGATCGGGCTTGGCTACGAACGGCAATGTTTATGTCGCCTGGAACGACGCGCGGAATTTGACTGTTTTTGATTCTCTCAGCGGAAGTTACGGCTACGCCGATGTCTTGGTCAGCCGTTCTACCAATGGAGGCGCCACTTGGTCTGCAGCCGTCAAGGTGAATAACAACAGTGAGCCGTTACCTTTCGGTCCCTTCACGGACCAGTACCAGCCCGGAATCGCCGTGGACAAAGCAGGGAAAATCGGGGTTTGTTTCTACGACCGGCGCAATGATGCCAACAACTTTTTGATCGACCGCTTCTGCGCCACTTCCACGAATGCCGGGGTCTCGTGGAGCAACAAGAAGATCACGAAGAAAAACTTCACGGCTGTCCCGTGCCAGGATGTTTTCCTCGTTTGCGACTACATGGGAGACTACGACAGCCCAGCCAGCGATTTCACCAAAGTAAACAGTGGTCTGATTGGCGCCTGGGGGGATAACACCACCGGGAACCCCAACGTTAAAGCAACTAAGTTTTAGAAAGGGTTCTGTCAGGACTCACTGGGCCGATTTTCTGACCAGCTCGCTGTCGATGATCTTCTGGAAAGCGGAGATCGGCTGGGCGCCGACGAGTATGCGCCCGTTGATGAAGAAGGTGGGAGTTCCGGAGGCGCCCAGTCTGGCGCCCTCCTGTA
>JAHFAP010000331.1 GCA_023250495.1 Deltaproteobacteria bacterium
GGGAACATTTCCAGAACACTGGCCGCCATGATGTGAGCCAGTGAATGACGTTTCGTGTCGAGTTTTTCGTTCTTCGGCATACACGTATTTTACGAATCTTCGAGTCTGATGGGGGACTTTGTTACTCGTTTGACCGGCACGTTACGGACCACTTCGCCTATGGGTCTGCGTCATATTTGTAGGTAGGGCCGCTACCCGGCAGTGCGAGCCTCCCAGAATTCCTCCCATCGGTGGCTGAGTTGATTGCAGCGAAGAGCGATGATGGCGTTGGCGCCGCGGACAGTCCAACGCATCCCGGATTGCTTGAGCCGATGACCGATGACGGTCTTGCAACCGGCTTCCACGACTCCAGAGCCGACAAAGAGCGATTCTCCGCGAAACTTGGCGTAGCGCATGCGTTCGGCATTCGTCTGGAAGTACGTCATGGCCTTGCGGATCTCTTCTTGGACGGCGGGATCGCGAGGGCGGAGGCGCTTGAGAGCAGTCAATACCGCTTCGATATTGCCGGCATCGAGTAGTTCGATACGGCCAGCGGCCCAATCTTTGGCTTTGGTGCTAGCCGACCCATAAACGATCTTTCCCAGATCGGCCAGATGCTGGCGGGCATGGTAGAGATCGACAATCTGAGTAGCGTCGGGAAAATGTTCGTCGGCAATATTCCAGATCCATAACGCTCCGTCTCCCAGGACAATCCTGCGTTGCGCCCGCTTCAAGCCCCGACGTACCGCTTCGGTGTAGATGCGAGGCCCAAATTCTCCGGCCGTTTCGATGGCTCCCACATAGGTTGTGGAGTGCTCATCGCGTTCCGGTCGGCCCTCATCATCCACGCCGGTTTGAGTAAACACGCATCCGAGCTTCGCCTCACGAGTTTTCGCGCGACCGGTTTCATCCTTGCCCTTGCGCCCTTCCGCTTCGTGCGGCACGACAGGCACACCGGTTCCATCGATGGCAATATAGAGCTTGGCAGCGGCGTCAAGGCTCTCCAGCTTTCCCGAGAGCGCCGCTTCCCGCTGCTTTTGATTCGCCCGTTCGATCTGTTGGCCAATGGCTTCGGACACCCGTTCGACGGCTTTGGTTTTCACGACCACGCCAGCCAGTTCTTCCAGATCTCGCCGTCCTTCATCGAAGGCTTCCTTCCCACCGACCCGTCCCATCATGCGCCGGACACCGGGACTGAAGGAGCTGTCGACGATGTCGAGGTCCTCGTCTTTGGGAAGGATGCCTCCACCGCAAACCGCACAATGATAGTAGGCTCGCTCCACTTTCACCGGTGACAACACGGTGACCAAATCCTTGCTTCGATACCCAATGAAGTCGGCTTGATGCCCCTGTCCGCAATCCATTTGGCGTCCTCGGTATCCGCCCTTATCGGCATTCAGCAGCTTTTCCAGAAGGCGGCCGCCGACCTGCTGCATGGATGCCCGGATGGCCATCTCGCTGGCTTCCAGGTCCATGCACCCCTTCTGCTGGCGGTTCCGCAGAACCCGGTCTAAGGTGCGCTGGACTTCTTTTTCAACCTCCTGCTGAACTTCCTCGATAATCTTTTTTTTAGCGCCTCCAATTTCTCATCGTCCTGGATCTGTTGCACCGGCCGTCGCTGACAAATCTTTTCGTTGATCTCCACCCACTGATCCCACCACTGAACCAGCCGCTGGTAGTTGGCCACTTCCTGCTCGACCTTTTCTAATTCCGGTCCCAAAGGCAGGTTCTGCGCTCGGCTCTTGCCTTCGATCGTCGCATTCCACAAATACTGTGGTCCGTGACCCGGATGGCCCGCCTTGGCGCAGGCACAATAGCCTTTGCCGCACTTGCGAAAGTTTACCGATATCGCACCCCGCCGAAAGTCGCCCAGTCCGCCCAGTTCCCGATAGAGCTTCTTACGCCGTTCTTCCAGTTCCTCCAGTGTTTCCGTCAACGGGTTCCTCCTCTTCGTTTATAATACTGAATGTCTATAAGCATTCAGTATTATAAGACAAAAAAAGAGAAACCCCAATCCCTACCTACTTTGGTGTCGCACACCCTGCCGAAGCCGACTCTTGAATGACAGCGCGGAAGTCCTCTTCCTTCAACTGGAGCTCGCTAGCCATCGATTCGAAAGTGGAACGCGTTTGTTCAACGCCTCCGGACCCGATTGCAGACTCGATTGCAAAACATATCGCCACGAGGCGGATTCCAGCGTTCTTCAGGCCGCGCTTGAATGCCATAAACCCAATCTGATAAAAAGTTGCGGCCTCCCCCGCTCGATTTCCAATCTCCTGCTTGATCTTGAGCGAACGCTCAAACTTCTCCCGCGCCTCTTCGTACTTCCCTTCTCGCAAATCGATCGACGCCAATTGGTGCCATGTCGACGCCTCCCCGGCTCGATCTCCAATCTCCTGCTTCATCTTGAGCGAACGCCCAAAATTCTCCCGCGCCTCTTCGTACTTCCCTTCGTCCACATCAATCGATGCCAATTGGTGCCACGTTGCCGACTCCCCGGCTCGATCTCCAATCTCCTGCTTCATC
>JAHFAP010000160.1 GCA_023250495.1 Deltaproteobacteria bacterium
GCTCTGGATCTATACGCCTACAGGGTCGCGGATTTGAAACACACCAAAGGTTGTCCAGTGGAGATAGTCTATTCCGACCCTACACCTGGAACACCCAGTCCTCTTGCTGTTGCCAAGGCCGCGCCTCATCCCTACGGGGCTGCCTTATTGATGGACTATCTGCTTTCCGCGCCCGGCCAGAGAGTTCTTGCTGAGTTCGGCCGACTCTCGCCCCGCCGAGACGTTCGCTCCAAATATCCCGAACTCGATTTTGACGGAAAAGGCATCCGACTCTTGCTGCTGACGCCTGAGGACGCGGATCGATGGGGAAAAGACTACCAGCAGTTGAGAGAGGAATTTCTCTTGAGACCGTAAAATCGCCCCCGTGCCACGTTTTATCGGGGCTAACAAACAGTCCTGCGTCATAGGTGATGGACGACTCGATGCGCTTGACACTTACGGGTTCAAATCCTATAGTCCTCAGATGCCCCGCACGACTTCTGTCCGCTCTCCTTCTCATTCCTGCCTTTTCTATCTAGGCTCAACCTGATGCTCCCTCCCGTTCGGGTTGCGCTTAACGAGTGTGGTAAGAACCCATGTGTGGAATTTACGGATATCTTTCGCTGAAAGAGCGGGCGCAGCCGGAGATCCTGCGCCGCATGGGGGAGACTCTCCAGCACCGGGGTCCCGACGACGAAGGAGCGTGGATCCAGCATTCAGAAGAACTGTCGATCGGGCTTGGACACAAGAGACTGAGCATCATAGACCTGTCCTCCGCCGCTCAACAACCGATGTGCAACGAGGATGGCAGCATCTGGCTCAGCTATAACGGAGAGATTTATAATTTCCGGGAGCTCAGGAGCGAGCTCGCGTCGAAGGGGCACACTTTCAAGTCGAGCTCCGACACCGAGGTCATCATCCACCTTTACGAGGAGATGGGAGTCGGATGTCTGGAGAGACTCAAGGGGATGTTTGCGTTCGCCCTGTGGGACCACGGCCGACATGCGCTTTTTCTGGCGCGCGATAGAATCGGAAAAAAGCCGCTTCATTATGCCATCTACGATGGCGGGATCGTCTTTGCTTCGGAGATCAAAGCGCTGCTGAAGCATCCCAAGGTGGGCAGAGAAATAGACTTCAGCTCTCTCAACAAATATCTGACGCTCGAATACGTGCCCGCCCCTCACACGATCTTCAAGTCGATCAGAAAGCTTGAGCCCGGTCATTACCTCCTGCATCAAAACGGAAAGTTTGAAGTAAAAAAATACTGGGACATCCCCCTGGCGGATTACCCGATCGGCTTTAAGACCGAGGACGAGTACGTCGAGGAACTTAGGGAGATTCTCGAAAGAGCGGTGAGGTCGAGACTCATCGCCGATGTCCCCGTCGGCGTCTTCTTGAGCGGCGGCATCGACTCCGGTCTCGTGGCCGCCATCGCGGCGAGGGCCAACAGGCAAATCGAATGCTTTTCCATCGGCTTCGACGAGAAGTCCTTCGATGAAAGCCGGCACGCGAACAGCGTGGCCAAGGCCCTCAACCTCAATCACAGCTTGAAGATATTCAGCACCAGAGAAATGCTCGACAACCTGGATCAACTTCCCAACTTCTTAGACGAGCCGCTCGCGGATGCCTCGATCCTGCCGTCTTATCTCCTCTCCAAAGTCGCGTCGGAAAGGCTGAAGGTGGCGCTGAGCGGAGATGGAGGCGACGAGTTGTTTGCCGGCTATCCGACCTATCAGGCTCACAGGATCGTCACCTACTACGACTCGCTGCCTGAGATGTTGAAGAACGGCGTCAAATCCCTGGCGTCTTGCCTGCCGGTCTCGCACGCCGACATCAGCACGGATTTTAAGATCAAGCAATTCTTGCGCGGAGCGGGGGTCTCCTCCGAGATACGGTTCTTTATATGGATGGGAAGTTTTACCGAGGGCGAGAAAAAGGAGCTTCTGAGCAACGATCTCAGAGCGGCGCTCTCCCACGACAACACCTACGAAGATATCTTCGCCTACGTCCGCGCCAGCGGCCTCAACAAAGACCTGGAAAGGATACTCTATCTCTCGATGAAGCTCTATCTCCAGGACGGCGTCTTGGTCAAGGTCGATCGCGCGTCCATGGCCAACTCCTTGGAGGTGAGATGCCCTCTGCTGGACCAGGAATTCGTCGAGTTTGCTTGCCGGCTTCCGATGCAGTACAAGCTCCATGGACTCAAGACAAAATATCTGCTGAAAAGAGCCGCCGCCGGCATACTGCCGGACCACATCATCAATCGAAAGAAGAAAGGTTTCGGCATCCCGATCTCGAAGTGGCTGACCGGCGAGCTCAAGAGTTATATGCTCGACTATCTCGGTGAGGGGAGAATCAAGAGGCAGGGATTTTTCAACTATCCCTGCGTCAAGAGGCTCATCGATGAGCATCTAGAGAAAAAAAAGGATAACAGGAAGCTCCTGTGGACGCTGCTGGTATTCCAGATTTGGTATGAGAGATTTTTCGAAAATCCTCGGACAGTTTGAAAGCCGCCAAGAAATTCTTTGGACCGGCGCCCTCGCCTTGCTCTGCTTCTTCGTCCTCTTCCACAATCTTGGAGCAGCGGCGTTATTTGAGCCTGACGAAGGCAGGAACGCCGAAGTTGCGCGGGAGATTCTGCTGCTCAAAGACTGGGTGACGCCTCATTACGATTTCATCCCCTACCTGGATAAGCCCATGTTTTTCTATTGGCCGGTCGCCCTGGCTTATAAGCTTTTCGGCGTCTCGGAATGGTCGGCCCGCCTACCTTCCGCTCTGGCGGCGCTCGGTTGTGTCCTGTTGGTTTACGATCTCGCCCAGAGGCCTCTCGGAGCCTGGGGAGGATTTTGGAGCAGCCTGGTCCTGTTAACCAGTCCGGCGTTCTTCGCGTTTTCGCGGACCGTCATCTTTGATATGCCGCTGACCTTTTTCATCACGCTGGCCCTGTGGGCCTTCTATCGGGGGAAAAGCGCGGATGGAAAGCCCAAGAGGCTCTTTTTTCTCGTGATGTACGGGGCGATGGGATGCGCGACGCTGGTAAAAGGCCCCATCGGCTTCGTTCTTCCGGCAATGGCGATCTCCCTTTATCTGCTTCTGACTCAACGGTGGTCCATCCTGCGCGAAATGGACGTGGCGCTCGGCCTCTGGCTGTTTATCTTGATTGCCGCTCCCTGGTATTTATGGGTCGAGCTGCGAAACCCAGGATACATCCGATATTTTTTGCTCGAGGAGAATCTACTCCGCTACCTCACGCCCCACTTCAACCGAGGACAACCCTGGTACTACTATGTCGAAGTCCTGGCCGTCGGTTTTTTTCCCTGGTCGGCGCTCATCTATGCTCCGTTCAAGCAAATAGCGCCGGCGCTGAGAGACGAGAGGAGACTCTTTCTGCTCCTGTGGGCGATCCTGCCTTTGCTCTTCTTCAGCCTCTCGGTCGCAAAGCAGCCTGGGTATATCCTTCCGATCTTCCCGCCGCTGTCTGTTCTAATGGGCGAGGCTATCACGCGCATGCTTCGCGCTTCCTCCACGAAGGCGAGACGGCCGCTAGCCATTCCATGGCTGATCCTACTTGCAGCCCTTTCTTGTTTCACCCTCGCACTATCCCTGCCCGATCTGCTAACGGGTCATCTCAAGCAGCAACCTCTGGAAGTTTTGGCTTTAATCCGCCAAATCTCCGGGCCGTTTATCCCTCTTCTCCTTATGCTGGCGGCGCTAAGCGCCGGCGCGAGCATATGGGCGGAACCCAGGTTCTACTACCTCATCTCCTGTGTATTTTTTTCCATCTTCCATCTCTTTGGCGTTGCAGCGATGGAACTGATCTCTCAGATGCGCTCTTCGCAGCATCTGGCAGAGAAGGCGGCCCTCCTTATCCGCCCAGGCGACCAAATGGTCATATACGACAGCTACCTCTCAAGCCTTCCTTTCTACTTGCGCGTAGACCGGCCCATATGGGTCGTATCGCCGGGGCGGAGAAGCACGATTATGGGAAGCCTCTACATGGCGGAAAGAAAGCCCCAACCTTCCGCAGGTTTCGGCAAAACAGTGTTGAGCTTCGAGGAATTCTCTGAAGTATGGAATCAATCGCCGGCAAGACTTCTGGTCTTTGCGGACGAAAAAAGACTCGCTCCCCTTTACCAAGAGGCGAGCGTCTCACCGAAGAGACTGTTGACTGTAGGGCGCGTCGCGCTGGTCACGAATCAATGAGAAGAGTGCGGAGATAATCCTATGTCGCAAGTGGTCATCGTCACGGGAGGCGCCGGAGGCATCGGCTCGCCGATCTGCCGCGGCCTGGCGCAAGACGGACTGAAGGTGGTCGTCGCCGACTTCGCCGATCAGGCGGGAAAATCGCTGGCTGAAGAAATCGGCAAGCAAGACGGAGAGGCGATCTTCCAAAAAGTCGACGTCGGGAATAAAGCGAGCGTCGGCCAGATGGTGGAGAGAACCCTCAAGCGCTATTCCCAGATCGATTTCTTGATCAACGGCGCGGGCGTGATGTCGCGCGCTCCAGTTCAGGAGATGGCCGAAGAAGAGTGGGACCGGGTGCTGCGCATCAATCTGAAGGGCACCTTCCTCTGTTCTCAGGCGGTCTCGCGCCACATGATGCAAAGAAAGGCCGGCCGGATCATCTGCGTCGCCTCGGGACGCGGCGTGGCGGGCCAGCCGCGCGCCGCCCATTACGCCGCTTCGAAGGCCGGCGTGATCGCCTTCGTGAAGTCGCTCGCCGTGGAGCTGGCGCCGCATAACGTTCTCGTGAACGCCATCGCTCCGGGCGCCACCGACACGCCGATGTCGCGGGCCGGCTCGACAGAGGAGGAATGGAAGAAGCGCGAGGCGGTGCCGCCGCTGATGGGCGGCCTGACGAAGAAGGAAGAGATCATCGGCCTGATCCGCTACTTGCTCTCTGAGCCGGCAAAATATATCACCGGCCAGACATTCTTGCTCCGGACGCCCAGATAGAGGAGCGACTTCTTCCGTGAACTATTTCACAAACCGCCCAGGTGAGAACTCTTCCTCTCCTGTTCCAACCGGCTCTAGGATCAGCTTCGCGGCCAGCGCGCCCGCCGACGAGCTGGTCGTAACTCCGTGTCCCCCGAGTCCGGCGACCCAGAAGAAACCTTTCACCTTGGGATCCCAGCCGATCACGAAGCGGCCGTCGGCGGATAGCGTTCTGAATCCCGCCCAACTGTTTTTGATCGCCACATCGGACAGCGCCGGAAGGTAGCGCTGGATCTTGTCGTACAGCAGCTCGGTTATCGACTCGTCCGTAGGCGGATCGCCCGGCGCCATCTCCTCTTGATCGCATGGGCAGAGCAGCAGCCCGCCGGACTCCGGGCGAAAATAGAATTCATGCGCGACGTCCCAGACGAACGGCCACTTCCGACCGACCCAGGACATCGGCGCGGTGACGAAGAGATGGCGACGGCAGGGACGCAGCGGCGCCTGCACCGCGCCCGCCAACTTCGCAATCGTCCCCGCCCACGGGCCGGCGGCATTCACCAGCGTCTCAGCATTGATCACGCCCGCGGAGGTCACCACCCAGATCGCGCGGTCGCCTCGAACGTCGATTCCCCGCACGGCGCAGCCGTAACGCACCTGGGCTCCTAGAGACTGAGCCGCTTTGAGATAGCCGGTGAGCAGGGCATTAATGTCCACAACCCCGTCCGTCGCGCACCACACCGCGCCCTCAAAATCCGCGCCCTTGAGCGCCGGCACGAAATCGCTTGCCCTCTCGCGCGACCAGCACTCCACCGCCATTCCCATTTGTCCGGCCAGCTCAGCATCCTGGACGAGCTTCTTCCAGCCTTCGCCGCTGCCCAAAAGCAGCGACCCGTTCTGCTCGAAGCTCACGGGCACCGGCCAATCGGCGGGCAGAGAGCGCAAGAAGGCGGCGCCCTCGCGCGTCAGCGCCGCGAGAGCTGGATCAGAGACCACCTGGCGCACCATGGCCGCGTTGCGCCCGGAAGAATGGACGCCGGGAACTTCCTCCTGCTCAAGGATCAAGATTTCCCGCGCGCCGCTCCGCGCCAGGTGATAAGCCGTCGCCGCTCCCGCAAAACCGGCGCCGATGATGACGTACTCAAACGAGTTCAGGGACACGTATTCCTCTCACGAATAACGACTCAACGAACAACGATTAACGAACTACGGCAGGGGGAAAATCCTCTTCCCGGTCTCTTCCTCTTCAAGGATGATGGCCTTTGTGGGGCAGATCTTGGCGGCAAGGAGAATTTTCTGGTCGGTGTCTCCCTTCGGATCCGACACGACGGAGATGAACTTCTCGTCCAGCTTGAAGACCTTCGGCGCCGCTTCGACGCACTTCCCATAGCCCTCGCACTTCGCTCGATCCACGGTGATCTTCATGAGTGCCTCCTTCCGGCTTGCTTGATTTCTTTTTAGCTCATTCTCGCTCTTTCGGCCACCCCTCTAACTTTTCCCCTCTCGCCAGGCGGGCGATCTATTGAAGGGCCGATGCGCCGGACGAGGAGATTCGAGCGTACCACAAAGCCGCAATTCGATGACACGGCGAGCGTAAGACGACTGTATCGCATCGGCCCGGAAAGAGGTTGCCCGCCTGACCAACTCTATTTTCTTCCTTTTCAAACTGCGCTATAGTGACCGCCGATGAGAATCCACCGCTACACCCACTGGGACGGCACGCAGGAAATCCGTTTCCCGACCTCCGAGGATCTTCTCAAGCATCTCTCCGACAGCTTTCTAGAGGAAGAAGGCGTGCGCAGGGCGCTCAGGGATTTGATGCGCCGCGGCGTGGCCTCGGACGACGGGCTGCGCTCCGTAAAGGGGCTGAGGGATATCCTGCGGGACGCCGAGGAAAAGAAAAAAGAGCTGCTGGACAAATACTCGCCCGATTCCTTCAAGCTCACACCCGAAGAAGCCAAGGCGCTCAGCGACAAACTCAACAGCCTGGCGGAAAAGCTCGAGGCCTATCACGAGAAGATGCGCAACTTCATGGAGCGCCTCTCCGGCCGCTACGCCCAGGACATGGACGAGCTGTCGCGCAGAATGCAGCAGGCCTTCGAGCGCTATCAGGAGTTGAGAGACCGGCTCAAGGACCAGATATCCCAGCGCAAGATGCAGCGTCAGCAGCAGCTCACCGGCCAGGGCCATCAAGGGCTCATGGAGATGCTGGA
>JAHFAP010000161.1:0-3989 GCA_023250495.1 Deltaproteobacteria bacterium
AGAGAAACTCGAACGGCTGCCTGACCTTGCAGCCGAGCTGGTTCGTCTCAAAGTTGACGTCATCGTCGCCGTCGGCGCGGCTGCTTTCGCTGCTAAGAAGGCGAGCGCGACAATCCCTATCGTATTCCCTTTTGTTGGCGATCCAGTAGGAAGTGGGCTTGTCTCCAGCCTGGCACGACCAGGCGGGAATATCACCGGACTTAGCCTCATGGCGCCAGATCTGAATGGCAAGCGGATGGAACTGCTCAAGGAAGCCTTCCCCAAGGTTGGCCGGGTGGCTTTCCTCTGGCAACCGGGTGGCACGGGGGGGGAACCCGACTCTCACAGAAATGGAGGGTGTGGCCAAGGCGTTACGACTCGAACTTCTATCGCTTGAGGTGCGAAGCCTTGACGATTTTGAGAGCGCATTTGCGCGAGCGAAAAAAGAACGCGCCCAGGCGCTCATTACGCCCCCAAATCCACTTATCGCTAATCAGCACCGCCAAGTGTTGGACTTCGTGGCAAAGAACCGGTTGCCGGCGATGTACCCAAACAGTGAGTTTGTTGAGGCCGGCGGCTTGATGAGCTACGCGCCGAACTATACGGACTTATTCCGGCGCGCCGCTGACTACGTGGACAAGATTCTAAAAGGCGCCAAGCCGGCTGATCTGCCCGTCGAGCAGCCGACGAAGTTCGATTTCATCATCAACCTGAAGGCCGCGAAGCAGATTGGCCTGACGATTCCGCCGAACGTGCTGGCAAGGGCGGATAAGGTGATAAAATAAAACGGTCAATGGTAGACAAGGAGGTTTTATGGCGAGAGCAAATCTTTTACGGCGAATCACAGTAAACCCAAGGGTATGTCACGGAAAGCCTTGCATCCGCGGCACAAGGATCATGGTTTCGGTTATCCTCGACAACCTGGCGGAAGGGGCAACACCCGAAATGATCGTCCGTGATTATCCGCCGTTAAAGGTCGAGGACGTAAAGGCCGCTATTGCCTATGCAGCAGAGCTAGCCAGTGAGGAAGAGTTGTTACCGTTGAGGGCGTCGGGGAAGTGAGGATCAACCTTGACGAGAACCTGGGCCGTTCCCACGTCGCGCTTCTTAAGCGTCATGGGTACGAAGCGGATAGGGTGTTTGATCAAGGTTTTTCAGGAATTGAAGACGCCGAACTTTGGGTACGTGTTAGGCGAGACGGTCAATTTCTAATCACCCTTGATCTGGGATTCTCCGACGTTCGCCGTTATGCTCCGGGCACACACCCAGGGATACTGCTTTTGCGCCCGCGCAGAAAAGGGCGCAACGCAGTGTCAAACGTCTTGCGACGTGTCCTAGCTGAGCGACGACTTGAGGTGCTAGTGTAGTGTCTCATAAAAAGCTTTACTCACCGTTCGTGGTGGGCCCTCGACAAGCTCGGGACTAAAGGCGCAGTCGAGGGAGCCTGTCCTGAGCAAAGCCGAAGGGTCGAACCACGAAGAAAAAGACGTTGAAAAGATTCACCCTTCGACTTGCTCAGGGCGAACGGAAAAGGTAAATCGTTGTAAAGGTATTTTAGAGACATACCACTAGAAGGCTGGCTTGCGGTCGCAGATGAGAGTCGAACCCGAGTGCGTCGCCCGAGCGCTAAAAGACGTGGAAGGTGATCAAATGAGTTTAGACTTGCCCGTCGAGCAACCAACGAAGTTTGAGTTTGTCATCAACTTGAAAGCGGCCAAGCAGATCGGCCTGACGATTCCGCCCAACGTGCTGTATCGGGCGGATAAGGTCATAAAATAATTTTCGATTTTCGACCTGTGGTGAGCGAAGTCGAACTATTGCCGATGCTTCGACGCTGCTCAGCACAGGTTTTAGATTCGGGAGAAAAACAAATGGATGAAAGAATCTGGATGCGACCTTCGAATTCTCGATCCGACAATCGGAAATCTAAAATCGAAAATCCAAAATGGGTGGGGATCTTCGCTATCGTTCTCACATTCGCCTTCGGTGGGGCTGTGGCCCAGGCGCAGCAGCCGGCGAAAATCCCCCGGATAGGACTTCTATCGCCATTCTCTCCTTCCGATACCGCGCTCTGGCACCAGGCATTCCGGCAAGGTCTCCGCGACCTCGGATGGGTTGAGGGAAAGAACATCAGCATTGAGTACCGATATGCGGAGGGTCGAAACGATCGCCTCCCTGACCTCGCAGCCGATCTCGTCCGTCTCAAGGTTGACATCATCGTCGCATCCGTTGCTACCGATGCTCTGGTTGCCAAAAACGCTACCAGGGCGATCCCTATCGTTATGGCGTCTGCGGGTGACCCTGTTGCAATGGGGCTTGTTGAGAGCCTGGCGCGCCCCGGTGGCAACATCACGGGGTTGTCCCAAATAGCCCCGGAGCTGGCTGGAAAACGGCTGGAGCTGCTCAAGGAAATTGTTCCCAAACTCTCCCGCGTGGCTGTGCTCTGGAATCCACAGGGCACAACCTCCCCACTCGCTTGGAAAGAAAGCCAACTCCCAGCACGGGAGCTGGGAGTCCAGCTTCATTCGCTGGAGGCACGGAGCTCCAACGATTTCGACAAAGCGTTCGAAGACGCGACCAGGGCACGCGCTAACGCTCTTGCCATCATGCCAGACCCGTTGTTCGCTGGGAATCTAAAACGGATCGCCGACCTTGCGGCAAAGAGCCGCCTGCCGTCGATATTTCACCTAAGGGAATTCGTGGACTCTGGCGGTCTTGTGACATATGGGGTTGACCGGTCCGACATGTTCCGGCGCGCCGCCACTTATGTGGACAAGATCCTCAAAGGAAGGAAGCCAGCCGACCTACCAGTTGAGCAGCCGATCAAGTTTGAGTTCGTGATCAACCTCAAGGCGGCCAAGCAGATCGGCCTCACGATCCCGCCCAACGTGCTGGCGAGAGCGGACAAGGTGATTAAGTAATTGTGGAATGGAGGAGAGCCTATGAAAAAGAAGATCGTCGTATCTCTCGTAGTTGTTTTGATGCTGGCTTCATTTCATCCAGCTAACGCGCAGCAGTCGGCGAAGGTCCCCCGGATTGGATTTCTGGGGAATTCTACCGCGGATCTTGAGGCCAATCTCGTCGGGCCCTTTCGCGAAGGGTTGCGTGATCTCGGCTATGTCGAGGGACGAAACATCTTGATCGAGTATCGATGGGCGGAAGGAAAGTATGAGCGCTTTCCTGCCCTGCTCGCCGAGTTGATTGCGCTGAAGGTCGAGGTGATCGTTACCGCTGGCACACCGGCTTCACTCGCTGTCAAGAAGGCGACGGCGTCGATTCCCCTCGTCATGATAGCCGTCGGCGATCCCATTGGCACGGGTCTCATCGCGAGCCTTGCCCGTCCCGGCGGAAACATCACAGGGTTGACCTCGATTGCGGCGGACTTGGAAGGAAAGCGGCTCGAACTGCTGCGGGAGGTCGTACCCGCTCTCTCCCACGTGGCCGTCCTCTGGAACCCTGCCAGCTCTTTCCAGGTAGTCGCCGAAAAGGAGGTGCAGGCCGCGGCCCAGGGGTTGCGAATGAAAGTGCTGTCCCTGGGGGTGCAAGCCCAGGAGCAGTTCGACAATGCGTTCGCGGCGATTCTCAAGGCGCGCCCTGGAGCGCTCCTTGTCTTGGCGGATCGTCTTTTCTTGCATCACCGCGCACGCATCATGAACTTCGCCACTAAACACCGCTTGCCAGGGGTGCATGCGTACGTGGAGCTGGTCGAGGCGGGGGGCTTGATGTCCTATGGGCCAAGCTACGCAGACATGCACAGGCGGGCGGCCACCTTTGTGCATAAGATTCTGAAGGGGACCAAGCCCGCTGACTTGCCCGTGGAGCAGCCCATGAAGTTTGAGCTGATCATAAATCTGCAGGCTGCTAAGAAGATCGGTCTGACGATTCCGCCCAACGTGCTGGCGAGAGCAGATAAGGTGATTCGGTGAAAGGTAAGCCGTGAAGCGTGAAGTGGTTAGGCGTAAGGCGATAGAAAAATCATTTCAGGTTTTCGATTTTGGATTGAAGGGAAA
>JAHFAP010000161.1:4089-7090 GCA_023250495.1 Deltaproteobacteria bacterium
CAACGTGCTGGCGAGAGCAGATAAGGTGATTCGGTGAAAGGTAAGCCGTGAAGCGTGAAGTGGTTAGGCGTAAGGCGATAGAAAAATCATTTCAGGTTTTCGATTTTGGATTGAAGGGAAAGGTTCTTTCCATCCCGCCGAAGCCCAGCAAGCCGTAAAGCTTCCCATTGTAGGTGTTCTTGAGCCCGGAGCCCCGCCCGCCCAATCTCCTGCTCCCTCATGCACCGATGGCTTTCGGCAAAGCCTGCGTGATCTCGGCTACGTGGAGGGACAAAATATTCTCTTTGAGAACCGCTACGGCGATTTCCAGCCGGACCGGCTCCGCGACCTTGCTGCCGATCTGGTGCGAAGTAAACCCACTGTCATCTGGACACATTCACTGCCTGGCGCGCAGGCGGCCAAGCAGGCGACTAGCACGATCCCGATAGTGGTAGGCGTCGCTGGGCAACTAGTTGATCTGGGCGTTGTCGCCAGTCTGGCACGGCCCGGCGGAAACATCACGGGACTGGAGCATCGTGATGAGGAGATTATGGGAAAACGCCTGGAGCTCCTGAAGGAAACGGCGCCGAGGATCTTCCGCGTGGCCGTCTTGGTCGATCCTACGAACGCTCAGCATGCCGGATTCCCGGCAAACATCGAAGCGGAAGCGCGTTCACTAAAGGTACAGCTCCGACGAGTTGGAGCGAGTGGTCCTGAGGCCTTCGAGCAAGCCTTTGCCGATATGCTCCAAGGAAGAGCCGACGCAGTCATGATCCCCGAATCAGCTATGTTTTCCAGAAACCGACGCCGTATCTTTGAGCTGGCAACAAGCAAGCGCCTGCCAACCGCCGCGGGTGGCCAGCAGTTTGCCGAGGACGGAAGCCTGCTTGCTTACGGCGCAAACATTCGCGATGCATGCCGTCGATCCGCCGTTTTTGTGGAGAAGATTCTGAAAGGAAGCAAGCCCGTTGATCTGCCAGTGGAGCGACCTGCGAAGTTTGAATTTGTCATCAATCTGAAGACCGCCAAGCAGATCGGCCTCACGATTCCGCCCAACGTGCTGGCGCGGGCGGATAAGGTGATCAAATGACATCTGTCAGCCATCAGCGGTCCGCCGTCAGCGAAAGCCAGGGGAGAAACGCATGAGTAAAAAAGTCCTTTGCCTTGCTCTCCCGTGGTTAAAGTGAGTCAGGCTCTCGCTGAGGAAAGGTCGATTGACACCCCTTCTCACGTCCTATACCATAGCATCTGGTTAGATGTTCTAACTTTCTAACTAGGAGGGGCTCCAAATTATGCCTCTGGTCAAAATAAAAGAGAAGTATCAAGTCACCCTTCCCGCCTCGGTCCGCGAAAAGGCGGGTTTGGAAGTGGGAGATCTTCTGGAGGCCAAGGTGGAGGGCAAAAAAATCACTCTCACCCCAAAGACCGTTCTTGACCGAGAATTGGCCCTGGCCCTCAAGGAAATTGACGAGGGAAAAACCTACGGGCCGTTTAGCTCTGCGAAAGATTTAATTCGCTCGCTGCATCGAGAGGTTAAAAAGTTTAAAAAGAAATCCTCTTAATGCGTCTCGACTACGCTCCACAGTTCTTGCGGAGTTATGCCAAATCTCCGGCACGCGTCCAAAGGGTCTTTCAAAAACAAGTCGGTCTTTTACTCCAAAACCTTCGCCACCCTTCCTTACGAGCCAAGAAGTACGACGAAGCCAGGGACATCTGGCAGGCACGCGTAAATGGAGGGTGGCGCTTTTATTTTCAGATCAGGGGTGATACCTACTACCTTCTCAACATCACACCACATCCGAAGTGATGGGCATGGGCGGGGTGATTTGCATTGGCGGCAAATCCCTATGGGACGGACTCGGCAACCGCGTTCGCAGGATCCGGCGAGGCCGGACAAAGTCATCAAATGACAGTGGTCAGCAGTCAGTGGTCAGTCGTCACCAAAAGCTAGGGAGAAACCCTATGAATAAAAAAGTCATTTGTCTTGCTCTGGGCGCTATGCTCTTGGCTCTTAGCTTTCCAGCCGAGGCGCAGCAGCCGAAGAAAGTCCCGCGGATAGGCATCTTACGGACTGGTTCCGCCCCCGATCCCTTCGTCGAGGCATTTCGCCAAGGGCTGCGGGACCTTGGTTACGTGGAGGGGAAAAGCATTGCGATCGAGTACCGATGGGCGGAAGGGAAAAACGAACGCCTCCCAGACCTCGCGGCCGAGCTGGTGCGTCTCAAGGTGGACGTGATTGTCGCGGGCGGCCCCGGACCGATCCTCGCTGCCAAGCAAGCAACCAGCACGATTCCCATCGTTATGCCGGCCGTCGTCAACCCTGTAGGCTCCGGTCTCATCGCGAGTCTCGCGCGGCCGGGCGGAAACCTCACCGGGTTAGCGAGCCAGACCGATGAGTTGCCCGGGAAATGGATGGAACTGTTGAAAGAAACACTGCCCAGGCTTTCCCGCGTGGCCGTCCTCTTGGATCCCGCGAACGACATAGGGCAATTGAAAGCTTCGGAGGCAGCGGCCCGATCGTTGGGCGTGCACCTTCAAGTCCTGAAAGTGGCAAGCCCGGACGATTTCGGGACCGCGTTTGCGGAGGCGCAAAAGAATCGCGCTGACGCCCTCATCACATTAGCGTCGCCATTTCTCTATGCTCACAGAACTCGGCTGGTAGAACTCGCCGCAAAGCACCGGCTGCCAACGATGTATAATAACGCTGACTTTGTGGTGGGCTCCGGCGGACTCATGTCCTATGGGCCGAGCTTTCCGGACATGTTTCGCCGCGCCGCTGTCTACGTCGACAAGATTCTTAAAGGGGCCAAGCCCGCCGACCTACCCGTGGAGCAGCCGATGAAGTTTGAGCTGGTCATCAATCTGAAAGCCGCGAAGCAGATCGGCCTCACGATTCCGCCCAACGTGCTGGCGCGGGCGGATAAAGTGATTAAATGATTTTAGATTGCCGATTTTGGATTTTGGATTAAGGAGAAGAAAGTATGAATAAGGCGCTTCGAAACCGTTTCCTCTACTCTGGTTC
>JAHFAP010000162.1 GCA_023250495.1 Deltaproteobacteria bacterium
ACTAGTCTCATCTCAACAACTCGCCCCGGTGATGTGGGGTTGGCTCTTACTCTAGGTGGTATTTCCACTTCTCGGTTATTTTGCGCCGCAGCTCAGGGCTCATTGCATTGACCGGCGGGAAGCGGTCTTTCCAGGCGTACGGGCGGCAGGCATTGAGAATGGCGCGGCTGTTCGTAAAGTCGGCGGCATCCCGTTTATCCGGCGGCATGGCCGGATCGAGAGGGGTGCTCCAGCAGTTGTCCACCACGGTGATGGCGGACTTGGGATCGCACCGCGTGGAGAGGGCCCAGACCACCTGGCCCAGGTCTGCCGGATCGATATCCTCGTCCACGACGACCACGAAGCGGCCGTGGTAGTTTCCGGCGCGGCAGGCCAGAGCCGCAAGTGCTGCTTGCTGCGCGTGGCCGTGATAACGCTGCTTGATAGACACTACGATGAAGGGAGCACCTCCTCCCGCAGCGGAGCCGCCCACGAAGCACCATACACCGCGGACGTCAGGCACATCCGCTTTTTCGAGATAGTTCCAGATGGCTGCCGCCCCGATGGGAACGCCCAAGGTCAATGCGGGCGGCTTTAGCGGCGGCGCGCCGGCAATGATCGGATCGTTCCTGAAGTACAAGGTCTGGACCCGGATAACCGGCTCGCTACGCGCGCCATGAGCATAGTAGCCGGGCCATTCACCGAACGGTCCCTCGACGTGGCTTTCCTCTTGCGGAGGCGGCACTTCGCCTTCAATGGCAATCTCGGCCCCGGCTGGCATCGGAAGACCCGTGCGTTCTCCTTTGACCACCTCGACCGGCGCCTGGCGCAGACCACCTGCATAATCGAACTCCGAGGCGCCGTAAGGAAACGACTGGCCTGCGGTAAGCCAGAGCAGCGGATCCTGGCCGAAGGTGACAGCCACGGGACAGGCCTTTCCTTTCGCCCAATACTTTTCCCGCATGATGCGCGCGTGATGGCCGGGCGAGATGTAGAGCCCGAGCCGGTCTCGATCGTGCACCTGCACTCGATAGATCCCGACGTTGACCCAAGGGTCGTCGGGGTCTGCGGTGATCACACAACAGCCGGTGCCAATGTATCGCCCGCCGTCCAGCTCATGCCACCGGGGCGAGGGAAAAGCGGTCATGTCCACGCTGGGTCCGGTGCGGACGTTTTCGAAGAGGGGGCCGTCGGATACAACCTTCGGAGGAATCGGGCGGAGATCTTTCAGCAGTTGCTTCCATCGTAGAACCATCTCGGTCTTCGAAAGCTCCGGCGGCATGCCGACCGCAAGCGCGGCCCGCCGTGGATGATTGAGCAGGTTCGAAGCGACGCGGTACGAGGGCGGGTAACCGGGGATCCGGTCGAAGAGGAGCAGTGGATGGCTTTCGCGGTCAGCGGAGATTTCCGTCAGGGCGCCGATCTCCAGGTCCCAGTGGGCGCCGTGGATTTCTTTTACGTCGCCAATGGATCGCGCAGCGTCAATGAATTCCCGCAGGTCGTTAAAGGCCATCACCGCTTCCTAAAGTATGAAGGACGACGGATGAAGGATGAATAGGTTTAATCAAGAGTAACCTTCTTCCTTGGCGTGAATGTAGATCCCGTCGTGGAACAGCGCGACATAATCAGCGTTGGTGAGACAGCAATACTCAGGAGACCAGCCAGGCCTGGTCCAGGTCAGGCCATCCTGCAGCAGGGTCTGGAATATCAGCCGCGCAACCTGGCCGTGGGCCATGAGGCCTTCCTCGTGCTCTTCGAGATCGGCTTCCTCATGCACCTGAAAATAATGCAGGTCCGACTCTTTGAATTTGTATTTCCCCAGCAGGGCCTGGCGCCATTCTCTTGCCCAATGGCCGAACATTTCTTCGTTCAGGGAGCGCGCCCACCACTCGATCATCGATCCTTCGTAGACGAGTCCTCGGCCAAACTCGGTGAGGGCGCGGCATTCAGGATAGACTTCGCAGTTCACCATCTCGTCCCGGCTGACGCCGAATACTTTGCCCTGTTCGATCAGGACTTGGATGTGTCCGGGAATCTTCGGGTTCACCAGCTCATCGCTGATCTTTCCGACATAGGGGCCCAAGAGCTCCGGATGGCGGCTGAAGAAGCCCATATGCCTCTGGTAAATGATCAGGTGAAAGTTGTTGATCTCTACAGGATAGCTGTACCAGTGTTTCCAAAAGAGCCGGATGGTCTTCAAGGGAAGCTTTCCCGCGGTTAGATCGCGCATGAAGGGGCCTTGGAATATTTTTTCCTGCCAGCGCGCGTACATCTTTTTTATGACCTCATCGGTGTAAGCCGCGGCTTCGTCCGCGCTGAGCCTTCTGCCCCAGTCGAGGCTGGCAGGATTTCTGCTGCTTCCCATTCTTTGATCCTCCTTCTCTCTGGCCTATGGGAGAGGCAGCGAGATTCCAGTTTCGAGGAGTCCCTTTCTAAGCTCGTCTCTTTCCTGAGCGGTAAACGGGGCGCACTCCCAGCGGGGGAAGCGCCGCACCGGCAGGCCGCGCAAGCGCATGATCTCACCGAACACGCCGCGCCCATGCTCCGGCAGGTAGCGTCCCACCACCTGCATCACCGCGGCAAGCTGGTCGTGGACCTTCCTCGCCTCCTCGGTCTTGCCCTCTTTAAGAGCCAGGAACATTCTGACGCAGAGTTCAGGGAAGGGAGTGCTGGGCGGATGGATAGCGCCCCGCACGCCGAGAGAGTAGGCGCCATAGAGGGAAAAGATCGACCCGGGAAAAATTCCGATCGTGGAGGGCAGCTTGAAGGCATAGCCCAGCAGTTGATCGAACGGAAGGAACGAGACCTTGATTCCCGCAAGCGGCGAGGGAGCGATCCATTCCTGGATCTTCAGCACTTTAGGCGGAGTGATGTGGACGTGGGTCGTCTCGGTGTTGTCATAGATGAAAAGCGGTGTGCCCGGCACCGATTGCGCAATGGCTTTGTAATGGGCATAAACTTCGTAGTCGTTGTGCGGATAATAGTAGGGCGGAACCACGCCGATCGCGTCCACACCGAGACTCACGGCATGGCGCGCGAGGTCGATGGACGAGTAGGTGTTCGCCGTGCCGATGTGGAGGACGATCGGCACTCTGCCGGCGACGCGACGGACAATTCTCTCGGCCACCTTCTTTCTTTCATCGATCTCCATCACCATTCCCTGCCCGTGGGTTCCGAGCGCGAAGAAACCCTGGACTCCGGCCCCGATATAAAAGTCCGCCAGAGCATCGACGCCGCTCTCGTCCACGCTCCCGTCCTCCCTAAAAGCGGTCGGCATGGGAATCAAAATGCCTTCGATCCTCTTATTGCTGGCCATAATTCACCTCCTGGGAATGCAGATGTCGGTTCTTTAATTCGTTCCGGTTATAGTTATTTCGGTATGTCATTGTCAAGCAGAAGTCTTCCTTTACTCCAAGGCGGCAAGCCCTATTTCTTGGAAAGCACCTCTTTGATAAACTTCCACTCAGCGACCTTGCCTTCGGGAATCTCTTCTTTTATTTTTAACTGCTCTTTCGCCAGGCGGATCTCGTTATCCAGGCTGCTCTTGGCGACCAGGCCGTCCTCGTTGAGAGATTTCATGGCGAACTGGTAGATCTTTTCCACGTAATCGCCGCTTATCTTGAGGTAGTCGCGCATGATCGCTAGCGTTTCCTGTTTGTTGTTTTTGAAATACCTTACGGCTTTCAGCGTAGCCCGGATCACGCGCAAAATCTGGTCCGGATTCCGCTGAATCTTGTCCATAGCAACCGCGAAGCCGCCTAAGCGCAGATTCACCGCGTCGCCGAGATAAAGGAGATTGGTAAAGCCGAGCTGTTCGGTCCTCTGAATGTAGGCCACGTCCAGAGGAGTCGCATCCACCGTGCCCGCTGCTAACGCCGCCAGCCTATCGCCTGAGCCGCCGAGAGCAAGCACCGTGATGTCTTTGTCCGGATTCATGCCGGAGTGGGCGAGCGCCTCCCTAAGCATCACGTGAGGGATCGACCCGTAGGTGCTTACCGCAACTTTTCTGCCCTTGAGATCGCTGATCTTCTTTATGCTGGGGCGCGCGATCAGCATGTGGAGTGGTTTGTCAAACCATCCCATCACAGTCCTAAGGGGCATCCCCTGCATACTGGCGCTCGAAATGATCCCAGTGACGGTCGAATAGTCCAACTCCCCTGCGAGCAGAGCGGCCACGTGGAGCCCGGTCCTCACCACCACCTTCCGCGCTTCAAGTGCCTCCTCTTGATAGAAACCCTTGCGCTTCGCAATCTCCGTCGGCAGCTCATAGAGGCCCACGGTTGAAATGCCGATGGTGATTACTTCGCTCCTGGCATCAAATGAGGAGAGGAGCCCGAAAGCGAAAACTGCGGACAAAAGTCTCGCTTTCATTCTCTATTTCTCCTGCGTCTTTTCCGGCAGGCCCAAAAGGACCTCCGTCTCTTCTATCTCCCATAAGATACGTTCTGTCAATGATGCGCAGGCCGTACCCGTTTGACCCGAACACAGTCTGGGTGTAGGGGAGAGCCGTAACTGATCGAATCGTCAATGGAGGTGTGTAGGTGGCATACTACCGGGATCTGCATGAGTGGCTCGACCTTCTCAACTCTAAGGGTTATCTAAATCGCATCCAGCGGCCCATCAACAAAGACACGGAGATGCATCCGCTGGTGCGCTTGCAGTTCCGCGGCCTCGCGGAGAGAGAACGGAAGGGATGGTTGTTTGAGAATGTGACGGACGCCCGCAGCAGGAGCTACGACATTCCGGTCGCCCTTGCAGTCATGGCGCCGAGCCGATCTGTCTATGCTTTGGGGATGGGGGTCAGCTCACCTGAACAGATCCCGGCTAAGTGGGCTGAGGCCCAAACACATCCGATTCCGCCGCGAGTGGTTTCCTCGGCGCCGTGTCACGAGCTGCTCTACCAAGGACGCGCTCTGGAGGAGTCCGGCGGCGCCGGCATGCTTCCTGTTCCGATCTCCACTCCGGGCTTCGACTGCGCGCCTTTCTTGAGCTCAGGTCATTGGGTGACCAAAGATCCGGAGACCGGGGAGTTCAATTTCGGCACCTATCGCGGGCAGATCAAGAGCCCGACGCGCATCGGACTGTTCGCCTTTTCCTACCAGGACATCTCCAGGCACTGGAGCAAAGCGCGCGCCATGGGGAAACCGCTGGAAGCCGCGATTGTGATCGGCTGTACCCCGAATCTTTCTTACTGTTCCACGTCCCGGCTGCCCGCGGCCGAATATCCCATTGCTGGCGGGATCGCGGGAGAGCCGGTCGAGCTGGTGCGCTGCAAGAGCGTGGATCTTCTGGTGCCGGCGCAGAGCGAGATCGTGATCGAGGGAATTGTTTCCACCGAGGAAGTCGAACCCGAAGGGCCTTTCGGAGAGTTTACCGGCTACATGGCGCACCGCGCGCCGGATAAATTCATGACCGTGACGTGCATAACGCGGAGGCGCGATGCGATCTTCCAGGCGTTTTTGAGCCAGTTTCCGCCGAGCGAGTCGAGCGTCCTGCGCGGCGTGGCCTTAGAAGGGCTTATTTACAAAATTCTTACCGTGGACAAGAAAATGAAAGGGATCCTTGAGGTTGCGCTGCCCGATGCCGCTGGCAGCCACGGGGTCGGCGTGATTAGAGTCGATCGCTCCGCGGGCCTCGATCCTATGGAGGCGCTGGGTGTGATCGCCGACCTGCCGCGCGCTGCGCCGAAGATTCTGATCGCTGTTGATGAAGATATTGACCCGAGGGACGCGGACGCGGTGCAGTGGGCGATGTCCTATCGCATGCAGCCTCACCGGGACATCCGGATCCGCGACATCAAGGTATCGACGGGGCTGGATTTCTCCTTGGCGCCGCCTTCTTCCAGGGAGGCAGCGGCCACATTGACAGGCTCGGCCATCCTGATCGATGCCACTCGGAAATGGGAGTACCCTCCCATTTCTCTGCCCAGGAAAGAGTTCATGGAAAAGGCCCAGGTGATTTGGCGCGAGCTCGGGCTTCCGAATCTCGAACTCAAAAAGCCCTGGTTCGGCTACAACCTCGGCAGCTGGAGCGAAGAAGACCAGGCAGATGCGGAGCAGGCGATCCGGGGCGAGCACTACGCGACCGGAGAGATGAGGGAAGCGCAGCGGGTGCCATTCAAAAACACCGAGAAGGGCTAGAAAAGCATGTACTATGGAAAACAGCATCGAGATAGGAGGTTATATGGCAGAGACAAAGCAGGCGGAGGAAAATCCGGTCGTCTGCATCTCAACGAGCGTGGGGGATATCTGGGCTGAAGTTTTTGTCGACAAGGCGCCGATTAGCGCAGAGAACTTTCTGGCCTACGTGAGAGAAGGCTTTTACGACGGACTCATCTTTCATCGCGTGATTCCGCGCTTCATGATTCAGGGAGGCGGGTTCGATAAAGAGATGAAGCAGAAGGCCGCGAAAGCTCAGATCAAAAACGAGGCCGGCAATGGACTGAAAAACTCCGTCGGCACGCTGGCGATGGCGAGAACCAACGTCGTGGACAGTGCCACCTGCCAATTTTTCATCAACGTAAACGACAATGAGTTCCTCAATCACCGCAATAACAGCGCCGAAGGCTTCGGCTACGCGGTCTTCGGGCGCGTCACCGATGGGATGGAGGTCGTGCGGAAAATTGAGAAGGTAAGAACCACGGGCCGCGGCGGGCACCAGGACGTGCCCGCTGACGCGGTCGCTATCCTTTCCATCAAGATTTCGAGCTGAGACGGCGAAGCCGAGCTTCGGAAGCTCCGGTAGAACTATTCCTAGGGCAAAAACAAAAACGAACCGATAAGCAGCAACGCTGCTGTGGCGATTGCTCCGAAGCTCAGGCCCATACCGACTACGCGGAGCCTGTAGTCTTCTTTTTCTTGGCTCACACCATAGGCATGGATGACACGGCCGATGATGAGCGCCAGACACAGCAGGTGGATGATCCAAGGCGAGTACTGCTGAAGTTCCACGAATGCTGCCAATATCAGTGCAAGAGGCACGTACTCGGCAAAATTGCCGTGGACACGGATAGCCCGCTGTAACCGTGGATTATTCCTATCGCCAAGCCCGATTTGATCTTTGACGCGCATTCGTATGACGCGCACGCTTAA
>JAHFAP010000021.1 GCA_023250495.1 Deltaproteobacteria bacterium
CAGGATCTCCCCGATACCGCTGACGCTGAGAAGGTACCGAAAGGCAGGCCTCAGCTTGACTCGCTCCTTGACCGCCTTCTCCAGCCTGGCGATCTCTGTTTCGAGACAACGCATCACCGAGAGATTGGCCTTAACCGCCAGCGCTACATCGGTACCGATCGGGAGACCTTCAACCTCTTCGGCGCTCAGTCGTTTGATACGGCTGGCGCTGATCGAAGAGCCGGTGTTGCGTGTGACGAGGTTCTGGATGCTTAAGAGGTTGGCCGTTCTCTGGCGCACCAGCTGGCCGCGCTTGCGCAACAGATCGCGCACGGCCCGCTCTGCTCTTGGGTAGATGTAGCCCTCGGGTAAAACTCCCAAGCGCAGCATGTGCGCCAGCCAGCGCGCATCGGAGTGGTCGTCGGTGTACTTCAGCCCCTCGTACTGTTGGATCGCTGCCGTGTTGGCTAGATGTACCATGTGTTCTTTCTCCATTAAACCGTCCACCAGCCAGTACCAGTTGTAGGTCGATTCGACCACGATCCCCTGGATCGATGATGCATAGGGCGAGAGCTGCTGAAGGATCAATGGCAGATCGTTGGGCAAGCGTTTCTGATAAACGACCTCATCTTGCTCATCGATCAACACCGTGACGTTGTTGGTGGAGTGCAAGTCGATGGCACCGTAAAGTTTCATCTCGTCTCCTCCTTTGAGTTGTGGGGTTGGCTTACGTGCTCAACCGTACAGCCTCTCGGAGAAGCCTTCTAGATGATTATCAAGCTGACCCCAGATCTTACCCCTCTAGATATTTGAGACAGGATCGACGCTACGGTTTTGGCTTTTTGCCGACGTCGCTCTGCGCCGCGCAGCTCTGGATCTGCCCTTTCTGCTTACCGGTTATCATTTTTTGCTTTTTGAGGGCATTAGTAACCTTAGCGACGCAGCTCACATATTTTCCGTGATTCGTGGCTCCCTCGGCGCAGTCGTCGAGATCCTCGGAGAGCACCTCGGTAAGGCTGCATCCAGTCGAAAATATTGCAGTACCCACGTCGATGGTGCAGGCGCCGACGACCAGGTCTGCCCCGACGATGGTGTAGGGGCACTCCTGATCCACACTGTTTGGTACCCCGTCACCGTCACAGTCAAGCAGCGGATTGGGATCGAGGTTGTCGCATGTATCCACGCTGTTTGGTATCCCATCAAGGTCACAGTCACCTGTGGGATTGGTGATAGGGCTGGGGTCGCAGACTACTTGCGCAGCCACGGGCATAGACCCGAGAAATGACGCCAGCATGAATGCGGCGATAAGCACGACTAGCTTGTTTATGGACATAAAGAGCCCTCCTAATAATAGAGTTTTTAGTGGCCACCGCATTTGATAGCGAAAAATGTGCCAACATGGGCTCAAAACGCCTCTAGTAAAAACTTCTTGCAAATGAAGGCTTAAGCGAAAGTCAAAGGCAGGAGCGTGAACCCTTCCGGCAAGGGCTCTCAGCGTAAGAATTACCCGCTTCGGTAAGAATTACACAGCAGTGACAAAAATTGTACTTTCGGATACACGGATTTTAAGTCGGGAGTGCCTTGCCTCCTGTCCATAGAAGGCAGTATAGTTCCGGCGTCCGACATCAATAGTAACCGTGAGGGCACTATGGTAAAGAACATGGCAGTGACAACAAACAAGGACGAACGACTGAAGATCGGCACGATTGCGGGCGTCGCGGCAGGACTTGTTCTCGCTTATCTTGCTGTTCAAGTCACGCCGGCCTACGGCGCTGCCGATGGCAAGCCCATAGCTGGGATCCGATGCGACCGCGAGGAGTATTCAACTTTTCACATCCATGCCCACCTGGATATTTTCGTTAATGGGAAACCTTATGAAGTCCCTGAATTGGTGGGCATCATATCCCAGACGTGTCTGTATTGGATGCATACGCACAATGGGAGCGGAATCATCCATATAGAAGCTCCGCAGGCCAGAGCTTTCACGCTCGGCCAATTTTTCGACATTTGGAAAGCTACGGGCAAGGGAGCGCCAACCATGAAAGAAAAACCGAAGGTATTCGTGAATGGCAAAAAAGTGAACGCGGAGCTGAGAGCGATCGAGATCACGCCTCTTTCCGAAATCGCCATTGTCTACGGCAAGGAACCATCTACGATCCCATCGTCCTATGGCTTTTCCCCCGGATCTTAGGAAAGATCAGGGCTCGACAGAGAATGGTCTGGTAAGCTCCATTGATCCGGAAGAAGTTGATTTTTTTCCAGGCGGGTTATAGGATTCGACGGCTGAAAGAGAGGGAGAAATAGCATGCCGTTCGTTGCCGCGGTAGCTGCCAGCCACGCCCCGAATATTCTTTTGGAGCCGGGCGCGGAGTGGGACGAGTTCATGGTGCTGCACTATCGCATGGCCCCTCAAGCGGCAGCGTCCAAACCCTCTCTGGAGGCGCAGCAGAAACTCCGGCGCGACGCGGAGAAGGCCTACGCGGCGCTGCGCGCTGATCTCGAGACCGCCAGGCCCGACGTGCTGATCGTGGTGGCCAACGATCAGTTCGTCAATTTCGCCTTCAACAACATACCGACTTTCTTCGTTACACTCGCCGACGAGGTCAAAGGCCAATTCACGCGTCACAAATTTCACTACCGCAATCACAAGGAGCTTGGCAGGACCATCTTGAAGGCGGGCATCGACCGGGGCATCGATTTTTCCTTCGGAGAGTACGTCGAGTTGCAGCACACGCAGGTCGTGCCGCTCTACTTTCTTTTGCCCGAGCCCAAGATTCCGATCCTGCCGATCTACGTGAATACCTGGGTCGATCCTATACCCACGCCCCGTCGCTGCTACCAGGTCGGGGAGCTGATCCGGAAAGTCGCGGATGGTTGGAAAGAGCGCGTGGCGATTCTCGCAACCGGCGGACTGTCCCATTTTCCCGGCTCACCGAGGATCGGCGAAATCGACACCCAGTTTGATCACCGACTCTTGGAGATCTTGCGCGAAGGCAAGGGCAGATCGCTGGCGGATTATTCTCTCGAGGAGATCTGCCAGGCGGGGGATTCGGAGTTTCTCAACTGGATGGTGGTGGTCGGCGCGGTCGGCGACGCCAAGGCGTCGGCCACTTTTTATATGCCCGACCATGTCGCCACCGGATGGGGGTTCGTCAGTTGGAAAATCCAATAATTTTGAATGATGAATGTTGAATTTTAAATTCAAAACTCAAAATTCATAATTCAACATTTCGCATTTGCATGGGGGCGCTATGAGCAGCTATCACCTCAACCGATTTCTTTTCGATCTCAAGATGAACGATCAGACTTTGCAACAGGCCCTGGCCGATCTTGGCGGCGTGCTGAACCACTACGAGCTCACGCCCGAAGAGCGGGAGGCGCTCAAGGCGGGGGACCCGAGGCGGCTGCGGCAGCTCGGCGCGCACGGGATGCTGGCCCTCTACATCATGCGCTTGAATCCTGAGTTTCGCACGAACGTCTACTGGACGCAGAAGTGAAAAATAGCTTTCAGCATTCAGCGATCAGCCCTCAGCCAATGCATGAGAAAAAGCTGAAAGCTGAGCGCTGACGGCTGATAGCTTGGAGACTAAAAAAGATGGATCTAGGCTTGCGTGGAAAAGTGGCGCTCGTGGCAGGGGCGAGTCAGGGAATAGGGAAGGCGATTGCGATGGGTTTTGCCCGCGAGGGCGCCAAGGTCGGCATCTGCGCCCGGGGAGAGGCGCGCCTTATGGAGACGGCGGATGAGATCCGGCGCGCGACCGGCGGCGATGTGCTGGCGCTCGTGGCCGACATGACCAGCTCACAGGACATTCAGCGATTCGTGTCCAAGAGCGTCGAGCGATTCGGCCGTCTCGATATCGCGGTGACCAATGCCGGCGGCCCGCCTCCAGGGGAGTTTATGAAATTCACGGATGAGGATTGGGAAAACGCCTTTCGCCTGAGCTTTCTGAGTGCGCTCAGGCTCACGCGCGAGGCGGTGCCGTACATGCGCAACGTGGGCGGCGGCCGCATCGTCAATATCAGTTCCTATGCCGTCAAGGAGCCGATCCCCGGCCTGGTTCTCTCCAATGCCATTCGAAGCGGAGTCATCGGCCTGGCCAAGACGCTTTCGCGCGAGCTTGCCAAAGACAAAATTCTCATCAATACCGTGTGCCCGGGAAGAATCGACACGGAGCGCGCGCGCAAACTCAACCAGGCGCGCGCCGAGCGTTTGAAGCGGCCGATCGAAGAGATCAATCGAGAGATGGAGGTAGAGGTCCCTATGGGGCGCTATGGAACACCTGATGAGACCGCGGACCTTGTGCTATTTCTTGCCTCCGAGCGGGCGAGTTACATCACGGGCACCTCTATCCTCATCGACGGCGGGCTGGTCAGATCCATCCAATGATGAATTTTGAATGATGAATGTTGAATTGGCAGACAGAGAATTCAAAACTCAAAATTAAAAATTCAAAATTGATTTTATGGTTCTCTATTTCATTCAATGGGACCTTCCCGACCAGAAGGCGAATCTCACGATCTACGCCAACAAGGCGAAAAACGATTGGCTCCCTGCGACCCTGGCCCATCCGGGAGTCCAGGAGATTCGCAATTACCGCAACCCTCTTGAGGTCACGCCTCAGGTGGCGATCAGCGTCGAGTTCGAATCCATGGACGCTTGGCGGGACTACCTGGAGTCGGAAGATTACATCCGCATCATGCGCGAGCTGCGCATCCTCGGCTGCCGCAACTTCAGCGCCCAGCTCTGGGCCCCTTCCAAGTATTTCCCTGAATCTCTCAAGTCGGAAAAGAAGTGAAGTAGTCCGGTTCGGTTTCCCACTGGCTGTAAGGCCAAACTTCCTTCAGCCGCAGAATAAAGATCCCCTGGTTCTTCTCGCTGATGTAGATGCATCCACGGCGGTCCACCAGGACATCTTCGACCTGCGCCACGAGCCGACTCGGTTTGGCGCCGATTCTCTCGGTCGGATCGGGCGGGATAAAGTAGGCGATCTCTCTGGGCGTGCGCGGGTCGCGGATGTCGTAGACGCGAAGACCGGCGTTGAAGTAGGTGAGATAGGCGATATCGTCGCGGTCTTCCAAGCAAGGCTGGTGGTTCGGGTGGTGCTGGTTGTGCGGTCCGAAGCGGCCGCCTTTTTCAAAAAAATTCTTAAGGCCGGTTTCAGGAGGCGGCAGCGGTTGGGGAAAAAGCGAAATGGGGCGCGGTTCTTTTTCGTCTTTCAGATCGGCAATCCCAGCCAGGTTCAGGTTTTCTTCGCCATTTTCGTTGATCGCCTCGTCGTTGATCAGGGCGAGGTTGCGCCGCGGCAGGGGAAGGTAGGTGTGAATTCCCTGGCGGCTGCAGAGTCCGCGAAAGAGGAGCTGGCTCACCATGCGTGGAGCTTTGATATCTGAAACGTCCAGGATGATGCCGCCGCCGTCGCCATACGGGAGATAGGCTCTGTTGCCTTCGATGTGGGCCGGGCCATGCAGAGATAGCTTGACGCCGCTTTTCGGCGCATTCTCTTCCTGCTCCGGAAGCCAGAAGCGCGAAACTTCTCTCGGATTTTTTGGATCTGAGATATCCACGATCTGGTAAATCTTTCCGTCGAAGCCGGGCGCGCTTCCCGCCACGTGGACCAGCGATCCGCCATCGTAGAAATTGCGATGTGTGCCGGTGCTCTCGGTCCGATAGTGGCCGAGCTGCCTTGGTTTTTTCGGGTCAGAGACGTCCCAGATCAGAAAGCCTTCAGAAAAAGGTCTTCCCTCAGCGCCGCCCCAGCCCGGAGCGATTCTCTCCAGTGCGGTGATCATTTTCCCTTCCGCGACTTGGATTTGAATGGTCCAGCTGTTCTCCGGTCCGGGAATGAAGCTCACATATTCCGGAGCGGCCGGATCGGTGACATCGAGAATGCTCCAGCCGCGATGCCAGAGGTGGCCCATATAGAGATACCAGCGGCCGGCGACTTCCTGCATCGCCAGCTTGAAAGCGGGTTTGCCACCGAGATCGTGGTAACCGAGGACTTCAATGTTGTGTGCCCAGAAAGACGTCCGAACTTGAGTCATAACAAGCCAGGACTAACGGCTTATCGTAACTCCGATCCGCGCGCAATATCTTCTTACCGGGCACTGACTGCACATCGGAGAGATCGGACGGCAGAGGTGCTGGCCGAAGGTAACCAGGAGGTCGTTATAATCGAGCCAGTATTGCTGCGGCAGCTTCGCCCTCAGGGCAAACTCAGTCTCCTTGGGATTCTTTGTCCGTACATATCCCCAACGGTTGGAAATGCGGTGCACATGAGTGTCCACGCAGATCCCCGGCTTGCGGTAGCCCAGGGTGACGACGAGGTTTGCGGTCTTGCGGCCGACGCCCTTGAGCTTCAACAGCTCGTCGATTTCGTCCGGCACTTCACCGGAATATTCCTTGATGAGAGTGCGGCAGATGTCGCGGATGTTCTTGGCTTTGGTGTGGTAGAAGCCGACCGGGTAGATCGCCTTCTCGATCTTCTTCGTCGAAAGGCGGGCCATCGTTTGCGGCTCGTCGGCCAGGGCGAAGAGGCGCCGCGTTGCCTGTGCGGTGGTGGTGTCCTGCGTGCGCAGGCTCAAGATGCAGGAGATGAGGACCTGGAATGGGCTCTCAGAGTTCTCCGCTACGAGGGTAACGATCGGGGTTTGCCATTTGGGCACTTCGCGTCTCAGGATGCGGATGGCCTGGTGGATCTCTTTCTGGTTCATGGTTGTGGCCCGTTGGCCGGCTGTTGTATAGATGGATCAGGGTTTTATCATAAACTTGAAGCAGGTGAAACATCATCTATGGCCGTCGAGAAAATTTCGGCGATTCTTCAGAACCGAACGCCGAGAATGTTGAGCGGAGAGAAATTTAAAGCCGCCGCGGTCCTGGTCCCGATTCAGGAGAGAGCAGACGGAGACTATCTCGTGTTGACGCGCAGAGCGGAGATGCTCAACTCGCACCAGGGCCAGGTGGCCTTCCCCGGAGGGAGGATCGATCCGCGGGACTCAAGCGCGCTGGCGGCGGCGCTGCGCGAGAGTCAGGAGGAGATCGGCATCGACCCCGATCATGTGCGCGTGTTAGGCCAGCTTGATCAGGTCACCGCGGCATCGAACTATCTGGTAACCCCGTTCGTCGGCCTGATCCCCCACCCGTACGAGTTCCGCTTGAACCCCTCGGAGACCGCCGCGGTTTTTTCTGTTCCCGTGGCCGCGCTTTTGCAACCCGGCTGTTTCAAAGTGGAGCCGCGCTTCTACCCACCGCACCGGCGCGATCCGATCTATCACTTCTATTATCAAGGCTGGGACATCTGGGGCGCGACGGCGCGCATCATCATTCAATTCCTTGAGCTCGCCTACGGCTTTGTAGCGCGGAGAAATCCGGATTAGGCTCCTCCCGGCCGGATAGTTTCTCCTCGATCAGAGTTTGACTCTTTGCTTTCGCAATCGTTCCGCCACTTTGAGATATTCTCCCCTCACGGCCGCTGCCGCGTTCTCTTCGTCCTCTTCGCTCCAATATCCGAGGCTGTAGCCGTACCAGGGCATTTTGGGTTGAAGAGGAGGGAGACCTAATTTTTCCCAGATATCTTTTGCTTCCTCCATGTACTTCTTTGCCGGCAAGGCTACGGGGGGATAGGGCCACTTGCGCGTGGCGTCGATCATGATCGCCGAGCAACCGCTGGGAGAGGGGAATCGCGCCTCGGTGTGGGACGAGCCCGGCGGCGCCGCCGACGGATCCAAACCGGCGAATTTATGCGTGGTGATTTTGACGTCGCGGTGGGGCTGCATGCGAAAGCTCAGCGCCCAGTTGATCGAGTCGGCATCTTCAGGATCGATATCCTCGTCCACGGTGACCAGGATCTTGCCGTGGCTCGGGTCCAGCGCGACCGCTGCCTGAAGGGCCTGCCAGGGCTGCGCCGGGTTGGTTTTTTTCATGCGAATGACCACGTATTTTCGGCTCCCGCTCGACTCGTGAAGCGTCACATCGATCACCGTGGGGATATTGCAGTCATACTTCAAAAGCTTGTAAAGGGTCGCTTGATACCCCATCTTGCGCATGACCCCGCTCTCGCTCGGAACGCCCTCGGTGAACATTTGTAAGATAGGATCCTTTCGGTGGGTGATGCATTTCACCAGAAACATGCCGTTCATCAGCTGACCGCCCATGTAACCGGTAAATTCACCGAACGGCCCCTCAGGCTCCATATAATCGGTTGGGATCTCTCCTTCGATCACGATCTCCGCCGTGGCCGGCACTTCAAGATCAACGCTCTCACACCGCACCAGCCGGATCGGCTCGCCCGCAATGCCGCCGGCGACGGCATACTCGTTCCGGTCGTAGCCGACCTTGGCCACGCTGGCCAAGCCGATGGCCGGGCTGCAGCCCAGCACGATCGCCGCCTGCAAAGGAATCTTCTTCTCCCGGCATTTGTGAAAGTGGATTCCGATATGCTGCGCCGGCGAAACGCTGACGCCGGTTTTATTGGGCCCCTTGATCATGCAGCGATAGGTGCCGACATTCGATACGCCGGTGTCGGGATCTTTCGTCACGACGTAGGGGGCGGTAAGAAACGGCCCGCCGTCGAATCCAGGGTTGCTGATGGGCACAGGGAACCGGAGCAGCCCGCCGTCGGGCCGAGAGATCTCTCTCCCTTTCAGAATAACCTCTTTGACCGGCCCCTTCTTGACTAATCTCGGCGGGATCGGATGGCTCAGCGCATGGTTCCAGCGCTCCGCCACGCCACCCGGGCCGTCTCTATCGTCCGCGCCGAGCGCCATCCTGTAGATCTTGCGTGAAGCGCCGAGCACTCCGACCGCGACGCGGCAATTGTAATTCCTCCCTTGGGGGTCAGTCACGTTCTCAAAGAGGAACGCTTTTCTCTGGCTGTCCGGTAGCCCCTGATATTGCCACCTCACCAAGGGCATCAGCTCGCTGTTTTTCTCGATCCTGGCGGTGATGCGGTGAAGGTTTCCGGTCTGATCCAGAAGGGAGATGAACTCTCTGAGATCACGAAAGTACGATTTTTTCCGCCGTCGAGAGATTCGTTTCTTCATATCGCAACGGCTTCCTATTTAACCAGCAAGATCGGGCTGGGGCGGACGACCTTCTTCGCCTCTTCAATGGGAAACTCTTTTTCGCAAAACGGACATTTGGCGGCGATCTTCATCCGCTCAAACTGGGGCGAGACCAGAAATTCCTGGTCGCACCCTGGACAGACAACTCTCATAGAGCTGGCCATAAAAACCTCCTCCTCTTCGATTAGGCGTCCGGCGGGATCTTAGCTAGGACCGTGCCGTTGATGTAATCACCAAGTTGTACCTTGCTCATGACCTCCTCGGGAACTTTGATCCTTATCTCGAAAGGCTCGGGCGGCGCCGGCATGGTCGCGTCGATGCCGCCCTTGGCCACCGTGTATGCGTGATAGCTCAGATCTCCGGGGCTGCCGGCATAGGCGGTGGGGTCGCGCGTCGTTGAGACCATGTTGGGAATCACAATGATGTCGCGGTCCCAGCGGCTGCGCGTGGCGATCGCCCAAAGGACTTCGGCGTCGTCGAAGATATTGATGTCATCATCGACGACCACCACGTGCTTGACCCTGCGGTCCACGGAGAGCGCCGAGACGATCGCCTCTCTTCCCTGGCCCGCGGCGGTCTTCTTGATCTGGACATAGGCGTGGAAGCGGCTGCAGCCCGAGGAGGGCAGGTGAACATTTTTTACCGTGGGGACAGCCTGCTTCACCGCTCGATAAATAGTTCCTTCCAGGGGAATTCCGCCTATGTGATCCTGATCCCGTCCTCCAAGGTGGATGTCGTGATAGATGGCATCATGGCGATGGGTGATGGCCTGCACCTCCATGACGGGCCTCAGAGTTTCCGGGGAATAATAGCGCGCGTAGTCCGCGCGCAGGCCGTGGCGGCCGCGCTCTTTGGGCGGAACGATCCCTTCGATCACGATCTCGGCATCCGCCGGGACGAAAAATTTTTCTCCCCATGTCTCCGACGGAGTGACCCTCAGAGGCTCTCCCAACGCGCCTCCGATCACGGAGTATTCATCCACGTCGATCGACACGCGTGTTAAAGCCCCCATGCAGGCGGCGGGATGATGGCCCATCCACACGATCACCGGGAGACCTTGCCCAGTGCTCTCGACCCGCTCGCGGTAGCGCTCCCAGTTGTGCGTTCCCTCGCCCAGGCCGACGGTTACTTTCCTGGGGCCGAGCAGTCTCAAAGTCTGGTAGGCGCAATTGTAGATATTTCCATTCTGGTTATCGACGGTCGTCACGACCGAGCCGAGAATCGTCCGGCCTCCCTCCATGTGGTAGGGCAGCGGGACGGGAAAATCGAAAAGATCGGCATCATCGCCTTTGCGGATGACCTCCTTGACCGGCGCGTTGTCTCTCCCGACGACCACCGGCGCTTTCAGATCCTGGCTGCGCGAGTCATAGTCCAGCCCGACCCTCTCTACAGAAGATTCGAGGGCGAGGGCGCAGAGGCGGCGGCTGGCGAAGAGATTCGACAGCAGCGGAAACGCGCACGGCTTGCCGGCGACATCGCGCAGCTTCGTGAACAGGACGATGGGGAATTTATGCGCGCGGTCAAGCTTGACGAGAAGGGCGGAGATCTCGAAGCGCAAGTCCACTTCGCGCTCGATCGTGACCAGCTCCTCGGGATAGCGCTCTTTAACTTCTGCAAGAAAGCTCCTTAAGTCTTTTGCCTGCTGTCGTGTTTTCATCTTCCTTCCTTTCGAGGTGAGCCTCAAGGTCGAACCTTAGCGTTGCTGGGCTCGCTGGACGAAGCTGTTGTCCACCAGAGTAGCCAGATTCAGATCCCGCAGCCGCGGGTTGCTTTCGGCCAGGTCCATCAGGTTTGCGCGCAGATCCTCGACGTTGGTATGGGGGAAGGGAGGCAGAGGATCGACGTAGAGCCGGTAGTTCAGATCGAGCACCGACGGATCATCGGTCCGGAGATGGCGGCTGACGACCCGCAGAACGCCGGCGCGATTTTTCGGGTTCTTAGCCCACTGCGTTCCCTCGACCAGCGCCCTGATGAACCTCTGAACGGTATCGCGGTTCTGATCGCGAAAGGGGCGGGTCGTGACGTAGGAGCTGCCGATGACTCTGATTCCCATTTCAATGGCGTCCGCTAAGACGCGGTAAGGAATATTGGCGCGCTCAAATCGCTCTACGGTCGACACCACGGCGCTGAGAATTCCCGAGCGGAAGGCGGCAACTCTTTGATTTCCTCCGCCGGCCACCTGCATCAACTCGACATCCTCCGGCCGCAGGCCGAGCCTTTCCAGCATCCGACGCGTGGCGTAGTAGCTTGACCCACCGATGCGGTCGATGCCGACCTTCTTTGCTTTGAGTTCCGCCACGCTTTTGATTCCAGGCTGAACGATAAGCTTGTACTGCGTCGGCTCACTGCTCGCGATGATAACCAGCTCCGCGCCCTGCGCGGCCGCCAGCGCCGCGGTCTCGGGAGAGCCGGAGAAGATGGAGATATCTCCCGCGAGCAGCGCGGGCATCCCCTGTGAGGAGCTGGCGATGAAGATGAGTTCCGTTTCCAGGCCGTGGCGCGCAAAAAATTCCATGTCGTGCGTCGCCCAAAGGGGAATGCGATTGCCGGTGATCGAGGCATAGCCTACCTTCAGATGGGTCGCCTTGCGCGGCTCCGCGGAAAGGGCGAGGGACTCACAGCTAAAAGAGGCTGCAAGGGCCAGCAGAGTCCAGGTCAAAAAGTTGAGCGATCTGAGCGCGGCCATGTTTGTATTGCCTATAGAGTTCTACCGCTTTCTCTTTCCGCGGAGGATCATCCCCTGAGGCTGATCTGCCCGCCGAGTGCGCGCGTGACCAGGGCCGCCACGACGACCAGGGCCACGATGATGACGGCGATCACCGTCGCCTTCTCAAATTCCGCGCCGGCGGTGAAGTCCAGCATGAGCAAAGAAAGAGTTCTCGATCTGCCCGTGCCCAGAAGCACCACGGTGCTGATGTCCCGCGCCGCCGAGATGAAGCCGACCAGGGCGACGGTTATCAGCGCGGGGAGAAGAAGGGGAAAAACCACCCGGCGGTAGGTATAGAGCCAGCCGCCGCCGCAGATCCTCGAGGCCTCCTCCAGATCGTTTCCCAGTTGCACCAGAACGCTCTTGGTGAGCTGGACGCCGAAAGGCATGCTTTTAATCACCATCGCGATGATCAGAATATAGATCGTCCCATAGATGGGGAGAAAGATCCTTGTCTGGAGGAAGGTCCAAAGCAGCGCCACTCCGAGGAGAATCCCGGGAATCGACCAGGGCATCCAGGAGAGGAAATCCAGCAACGCCTTGCCTGCGAAGCGGCTTTTGACGATCACGTAAGCGATGAGCGAGTAAAAGAGAACCCCGATCACGCCGGCCCCGAGGCCGGTGGCGACGGTGTTCCAGAGAGAGCGAAGGAGGACGGGGTCTTTGAGCGCTTGGCGCCAGTTGTCCAGGGTCCACGGCTCCGGCACATTGAAAAATCCAAAGAGCTTCATGAATGTTCCCATGACGAGCAGCGCGGTCGGGATCACGGTGATCGCCAGGGCGACGAACAGCACCAGGGCGAATGCCGGATAGCGCCAGCGCCCCAGCAAAGTCGGTCTCACGCTAAAACCGCGGCCGGTGATCGTGGTGTAACTTCTCTTGCCCAGATAGAAGCGCTGAAAGATCACGAGCAGGAGAAGCACCGTGAGAAACAGAGTGCTCAATGCCATCGCCGGTGGAAACTGCGGCGGTTCCCAAGTAACCAGCTCATGGATCTTCGTGGAGTAGACATGCAGGGATATAGGCACGCCCAGAATCAGCTCGATCTCGAAGGCCTCCAGGGAGCGGATCAAGCCGAGGATCGTCGTGACCAAGACCGCGGGCATCATCACCGGCACGATGATCCGGACGAGCGTGCGCAAGGCCCCGGCGCCGGCGATGCGCGAGGATTCCTCGAGCGCGGCATCCAGATTTTGAAAGGCCGGCGTGAGCAGCATGACTTTGATGCCGAGCGTGCCGCCGAGGTGGACCCAGACGATGCCCCAGAAAGAATAGATGTTGAACAGAGGCTGCGTGGTGAGGCCGAGGTCGATCAGCCACTGGTTCAGCAGGCCGTATTTCGGGTCGAGCAGAAGGATCCAGCCCATGGTGATCGGCAGCGCCGGGAGGAAGAAGGAGAGCCAGAATAGAAGCTCCAGCGTTCTTTTGAACGGGATGTCCGTGCGCGCCACCAGCCAGGCCAAGAAGGTGCCGCTGATGAGCGCGATGAGCTGGCGCGTGATGGCCAGTTTGAAAGTGTTGGCCATCGCATCCAGGATGCCCGGCGTGGTAAACGCCTTGCGCCATCCTTGGAGCCCATAGACGATCGGCGCGCCGGGCCGGGCGACCTGAAAGCTGTTAAAAACCAGCAGGACCAATGGCGTGAGGACCAGAAAAGCGACCAGCAAAAGCATCAGGGTCATCAACAGCGATTGCCAGTTGAGCCTCAAACTAAAGGAGAGCGGTCGTTCAAGTGTTTCGGGGATGGACATGTCAGTCCTTGAAGATTTCCGATGCTAACTTATTGGACACTTCGTCGCGTTGTCTTGATGCGTGCTCGGAGAACTGCTCGTAATACTTCACACCATCAACGATCCGGTTCATCAGATCTACGGTCTCTTTCGAGATATCGATTCTGGCGCTGCTGTAGCCTGTCATCTGCCATGCGAGTTGTCCCTCTTTGGAGAGCAGCCAGTTGATGTAGAGTTTGGCCGCATTCGGGTGCGGCGCCCGGTCGAGAAGGCTCAGAGTTCCCCAGGCTGAAGTGAGATAATTGCCTTCGGCCAGATGGGATATCCGCGCGATCGGGGCGCCCTTCTTGATAAATTCTTCCGCATGAGCGTAGCTAATGCCGATTCCCATAGGGTATTTCCCGATTGCGATCCACTCCACCGACTGGCGCAAGTCTCGTGTGAGGACCACCTGTTGACCCAGCCTCTCCACGTATTCCTTTCCCATGGCTTCGACGAAGAAATGCCAGCGCGCGCCGCCCGCTCCTGCAATCCTTGGGTCGAACATGACGATCTTCCCTTTCCATTTTGGGTCGAGAAGATCCCTGTAAGATTTTAGTTCCCCGGGATCAAGTAGCTGTGTGTTATAAGCGATGGCGGGGATGGGGCCGATGCTAAAGATGAAAATGTATTTGCCTTCCGGATCGGCGAAATGGAACTTCCCCTGCCACCAGGCCTTCTTGTCCTTGATTTCCGGGAGAAGAAAGAGAGGCTCTATCGGCTGCTGAGCCTTCGCTTTGTACAATGCGGTGGACCCTGTACCGCCGACGAGAAGATCGATGGTAAAAAGCCCTGCCTGCCGTTCCGCCTGGACCTTGGGCCAAGCCGCGGCTGCCAAGGCGCCGTGATACTCAACTTGTATTTGGGGAAAGCCCTTGCGAAATTCATCCACCAGGACATTTCGCGCCCAGGCCCCCGGCGGTCCCCAGACTGAGACTGCGCCCTCTTTGTTGGCCGGCTCAATGAGTTTTTCCCAGTCGGCCTTCCAAGCAGGCTTGGGCACTTGAGCCTGTAGAGGGAGTACCGGCCATTGAAGTAAAATAGCGCAGAGTCCAGCAGAGAAGAGAAATTTCAAACTTTTCATTGTTATGAATTCAGATCTGTCGTCTCCCATTTCAGGCTGTCAAAGATGACCCGCTCTATATGCTAGTTCGTCTTGGCAACGAGGCGAAGGGTAGGCCAACCGTCGCCTCGTTGAGGATCTCCGGCGCCTTGTTTATATGGCCACGGCGTCCTCCACCGCGCCCTTTTCGTATTTGGCGGCGTTCTCCTTGTAGGAGAGGAACTTCATGCGGACATAAGGGGCTGAATAGCCGTTTAGGATGCGCTCGATCCTCCCCGGCTTGCTGTAGAAGGCCTGAAAGGCCCAGGCGGTCAATTCACCGAGTCGCTTCCGCGTGAGATGCTTAGTCGGCATCACGCAATGCTCCAGATCCCAAAGGCTTAAGTCTTTGATCTCGATGATATTCTCTTTGATCGCCCGCTTATAGATAGGTGAGCCAGGAATGGGATTGAGGAGCTGGATCATCACGAGATCCGGATCGATCTCATCCACAGCGTGAGAACGCTGACGGATCTTAGATTCGTCATCCTCCCAGAAACCGTTCAGGTAGGTCCCGACCGTCGAGATATCATTCTGGCGCAGGTATTGGATTATTTCTTTCAATTCTTTCACGCCCACCTTCATCGGTCCCTTGCGCGCCTCTGCGATCTCCTCGTCGGTCCCTCCATCGATCCCGATCAGCACTTGAAACATACCCACCTTGCGCAGGCGAGGGATGAGGTCAGCGTCGCGGATGAAGTTCTGCGCCCGGCCCAGAATGAACCAGTGCAGATCTAACTTTCTCTTTTCCAGCTCTTCTATCAGGTCAACCATTTTTTGCCGGTCGGAGTTGAAATCGTCGTCCATGAAGGTGATGACCTTGACTCCATATTTTTTGCTGAGGAGCTCCATCTCCTCCGCGACCTTGTTTCCCCCTCGGGTGCGGTGTGTGGTGAAGTCACGCGGGTTGCGCGGGTCAACCAGCCACCATTCGTAGCAAAAATGGCACGCGCCCTCACATCCTCTGGAGGTCAAGGCCTCATTGTAATTAGGAATGACCGAATACCCGTAGTAGCGGTCCATAGGAAAGAGATCGTAGGCAGGCATGGGGAGTTCGTCGAGGTTGGTAATCAGCCCTCTGCGCGGATTGAGATCGATCTTGCCGTCCCTTCGATAGCAGAGTCCTGTGATGTCACTGAAATTCGGCGCTGGACTTTTGAGCTCTTCCAAAAGCTCCCACATGGTATACTCGCAATCGCCAAAGACGCTGACAATCACAAAATCGATCTGGGGATTCTCCTGCATGATCTCCCGGGGAATCGCCGTGTACATCAACCCCCCTGCCACCGTAATCGTTTTCGGACTCTTCTCTTTGATCCGCTTCATGGCGGCATGAAAGCGGTTGAGAGGACCTGCCCCGCCTGCCGCCGCGATGAGGGTGCCAAAGAAGACCACGTCGGGCTTTCTTCTCCCAATCTCATCCATCATCTGCTCGTCGTTGAGTTCCAGGGCGCGACAGTCGAGGACCTCCACTTCGGCGGCCTTCTTTTCGCGGAGGAAGGCGGCGAGCTGGCTGTGGAGCGGATTGCATGCTAAGTGTCGGTTGCCCCATGGCGCCCAATTTCCCATCGGGGGAGTAACAAATAGAAGCTTCATATTTTTCCCTCCCAAGATTCCGTCAATATATAAATTGTTAATGCCTAAAGTATTTAAACATTGCTAGACTGTCAAGGACCTCGGAGCACCTTCAGTCTCAAGAGCAGCAAAAAGGGCCAGGATCAGTAGATCCGGAAGGCCGAAAGGCGTTCAAAATCCGTACTCTTTCCACCTCCTTTTGAGCGTCTCCACCATCTTCGGCGAGATCGCGGTGCCCAAGGGAGGGTAGCGGTTGCCTCCGTACTGTTCCTGGGGTTCGAGCTCCCAGTTGATCGTGGCGTCGATCAGGACGCGGGTCCATTTACCGTGACCGTATTTCACCGCGTCGCGCTCTCCGATAGGGACGCTTGGATCGAGCATCGAGCCGGAGGTGCCAGGGAAGAAGGAGATGTCTCCCATGTCGGCGTTCACACGGTAGGCCAAGGCCCACTCGATCGCTTCCCCGTCGAAAATGTCAATGTCCTCGTCGACGACGATCAGGTGCTTGGCGGAGTAATTGGCGATGTGCGAGCCCCATAGGGCGTTGGCCACCTGCTGGGCATGGCCGCGGTGGGTTTTGCGGATCTGGACGCGCATGACCTCAGGCCATTTCCCTCGCCAAACGCCCAGCACATTGGGGACGCCCGCTTGATCCAAATACTGCCAGGCTACGGCCGAGAAGCTGGCGGGCGTCCAGGTGGTTCCCTCGTTGGTTCTGCCGGGGCTGGATCCGGTAAGGCAGCCGTTGAAGATTGGGTCGTTGCGGTAGGTGATGCATTCGACGCGAATGGCGTGTTTAGGCGTCTTGCGGCCAGCGTAGTAGCCCGGGTACTCGCCGAAAGGGCCCTCCGGTTCGTAGGTCTTAGGATCGGGCGAGATAAATCCTTCGAGAACAATCTCAGCGGATGCCGGCACGAGAAGATCACTCGTCTCACACTTAACCAGTTCCACAGGCGCGCCCCTCAACGAGCCCGCCATTTCATATTCCGGGTAATTGACCGGCGTGGAGGCGGCCATAAAGAGGGTCGGGTCCCAGCCCACAACCACAGTGACCGGCATCTCCTGGCCTCGGCTTCTGTACTTGGTGAAGTGCTTTCCCCACCCCTGGGTCGTAGCGAGCAGGACGCTGATGCTCCGTTTGCCCGAGATCATCCCGCGGTAGGTGCCGACATTGAGCTCCTGTGTGTCGGGATCCATCGTGACGACGCTGGCGGAGGTCATGATGTACCTGCCGCCGTCCAGTGGATTCCACTTCGGAACCGGAAACTGGTACAGGTCGATCGCCTCTCCCTTGATAATATTTTCTTTCACCGGCCCGCGATCCACTTTGACCGGCTTTACCGGCCGGGAGAAACGTTCTTTGAAGATCAGAACCAACTCGCGGTAGGAGGTCTGCTCGGAGAGCCCCAGCAGCCGGCAAACCCTCTCTTTGGTCCCGGTGCCGTTGGTGAACAGCCGCCGACACAGGGTCTGGCGATGGTCTTTGATGCTCTCGAACAACAGCGCCGGTCCGTATTGGCTGGATATCTCTCTCGTGATCGCGCCGATCTCTTCGTCCCAATCCACCTCAGCTTTGACGCGCTTCAGCTCTTTGTTCTGCTCAAGGATGTCGATCCACGCGCGCAAGTCCTTTACAGCCATTTTCTCAACTCCATTCGTCAAAAACTTTTTTTTTCTATTCCGCCAGCGACAGCAAGGCGCGCCGGAGAAGAGTCTTGCTCAAGTCAACCTTGTAACCGTTCATTTTAAGTGGTTTGGCAGGCTGAAGAGCCGCTTCAGCAGCAGCCCCGGCTAGAGCGTCGCTGATTTTTTTCTTCCGCAAAAGGGATTCAGCCTCCAGGCTCCTATAAGGAAAGGTTGCGATACCTCCGAGAACGATTCTCACCTCGTCCCAGATGCCATCCTCAATCACAGCGCTGACCGCCACGCTGGCGATGGCAAAGTCCCACGACTTCCTCAACGCGAACTTGAGGTAAGTGCTATGGGTCGGACGAAATGGAGCTTCGATCTCCGTCACGATCTCGTCGAATTGCAGGGTGTGGGATTGGAGTCTGCCATCGATCCACGTGTGTCCGGGGAGAAAGTTGGAAATCGGAGCTACGCGCTCGCCCCTCGGAGAAGCCACATGGATTCGAGCATCCAGGGCCGCAAGGGCCACAGCCGTGTCTGACGGATGATTGGAGAGACAGAGATGGCCTCCCATGATGCTGCCGTAATATCTGCTGTCGCCGCCCGCCAAGTCGCAGAACTTCCCGCCTGACTTCCAACAAGAAAATCCGTCCTGAAGATACCAGCACCAAACATCCTGGCAGATGTTTCCTCCCAGGGTTCCCATATTGCGGATTTGCGGCGAGGCCACAACTCCCGCTGCCTGGGCCAACACGGAGTACCGCTGCTGCAGCTCAGCCGATTCAGCGATCTTTGACAGCGTCGTGAGAGCGCCGATTCTCAGATTCTCCTCCGGTGTTAAGCGGATGTAATTTAAACCCGGAATTGTTTTTAAATTGACCACGCATTCCGGCTTGACGATGTACTTCTTGATCCGAAACAGGAGGTCTTGTCCCCCAGCTAAGACTCGCGCCCCTTCGCCGTATTGACTCAGGACGGATAAAGCGTGATCGGTGGAAGAAGCGTCGATGTGCTTAAAGTTGATCAAGCCGCGCTGCCTTTCGCACCTTGCATTGTCTTAAGGATGAGTTCAGGAGTCATGGGGAGCTCGGTCACGCGCACCCCGGTTGCATTGTAGATCGCATTCGCTATCGCCGGGGCAACGCCCACGTACGAGATCTCTGAACAGCCTTTGGCGCCGAACGGGTGCGTCGGCTCTCCTAGCTCAATCATGACCGATTCGATATCAGGTGTGTCCAGAGTTGAGGGTGTCCGTAAGTCGAGAAACCACTGATTGAGCGCGGTGCCGGTTCTCGGATCGAAGCAAAACCCTTCGCTTAAAGCATATCCCAGCCCTTGGGCTGCTCCGCCCTGGATTTGGCCTTCGACGATCATCGGATTGATGGCCCGGCCGACATCATGCGAGGAAACCAGCCTGAGAACCTTAATCTCTCCTGTCTCAACATCGACCTCGACCTCCGCGAATGCCGCCGCGAAGCCGTAGGCGAACAGACGATCCTCCTTGGCGTTGTGGATCCCTTTGCCGCTGATCGCGCCGCCGGCGCGCTGCGCGAGATGGCCAAGATCAAATCGTTTAGAACTGTCGGAGCGCGCCCAAACCCACTTCTTTCCTATCTCAAGCTCGCTGGGCGCCTTCCCCAAAAGCGCTGCCGCCCCCTCCAGCAATTTTTTCCTCGCCTCTTGAGCTGCCCTCGTTGCGGCGATGCCGGTAGCATAGACGGTTCTGCTGGAAAAGGGTCCGGAGTCAAAGGGGCATTTGGAAGTATCTGCGTTGCAGCCTCCGACATCTTCGAGATAGACGCCAAAGACTTCGGCGACCATCTGACGCAACGTCGTCTGCTGCTCCGAACCCTGATCCGCGGTCCCGGAAAATAAGGAAATACGGCCTTTGCTGTCGATCGTGACTTCGGCCTCCGACGTACCCGCGGGATTGCTGCCGCAGCTATGGATCACCATCGCCATGCCGATGCCCTTTTTGCGCGGCCCCGGACTGGAGGCTGGCGCGGAAGATCTCCGCTCCCATCCGATAATCTCAGCCCCCTTGCGTGCCGCCTCTTCGACCCAGACGGTGGAGACGACTTTGCCAGGCGCCGAGCATAAATCGTCCCCTTCGTGAAGCCGGTTCTTAAGCCGAAACTCGATGGGGTCCATTTTTATGGCGTGGGCGAGCTCATCCATCGCGGATTCGATGGGAAAATGGCTCTCGGCGTCGGCGCGGCCTCTGTAAGGCCCGGTGGTGGGATGGTTGGTCCTCACGACGAACACCTCCCACTTCACGTTCGGACATCGGTGATAGAGATCCATGGGCCGCGTGCAGATCGCCTGAGCGATATTTTCTCCGAGGCCGATCCAATAACCGTTGTCCAGGAAGGTGCGAACTTTAAACGCTGTAAGCGACCCATCCCTCTTCGCGCCTGCTTTCACGTAGTGGGTCAGCGCCGATCGGTTATGCGAGTCAAGGCTCTCCTCTTCCCTGGTAAACCAGATCTTTACCGGCCTTCCTGTCTGGCGCGCCAAGAGAGCGCAAAGAACGGCAAACCGTCCCGTAACCTTGACGCCGAAGGCGCCTCCGAGGTTAGTCGAAATAATCCTCACCGCTTCTTTACGCAAGTGGAGAACGCGGGCCACTGCGTCTTGAAGCTGGTATGGGTCCTGAACCGAGCACCAAAGGGTGCATCGGTTGTTCTCATAAACCGCAACGCACGCGCGCGGCTCGTGGGCGACGCCGCTCACGTGCGACTGGCGGAAAACCCGCTCGACTACAAAGTCGCTCTCGTGAAATCCTTTCTCAACGTCTCCTCTTTCGTTCAGAGTGGTCGGCCGACCACCATCCCCGCGCACAACGTTGATGGACGCGTCGATGGGAGTCGCCTCTCTGCCGCCGCCCGGGCGCGCGCGAATCCCATCCGGCATATACGACACCGCAAGCGGCGCCTCCGGCTGCGCCGCCGCTTCAGCATCGTGGACCACCGGCAGCAGCTCGTATCTGACCTGAATCGCTCGAATCGCCTCTTCGGCTATGTTCCAGTCCTCGGCGGCCACGGCCGCAACCGTATCGCCGACAAAGCGCACTTCTTGATCCAAGGCATACATCTCTTCTTGATAAGGACCGAAAA
>JAHFAP010000022.1 GCA_023250495.1 Deltaproteobacteria bacterium
GTGGTGGATCGTCTGAGGATGTCATTCTGAGGCGAAGCCGAAGAATCTCGGAATCAATCGAGACCCTTCGCGGAGCCCTGAGATTCTTCACGGAGTTTACCCTGAGCAGATGAGATCCTTCGCTGCGCTCAGGATGACCACGGGTGAAGGGTTCAGAATGACAAACGAAGGGCTCAGGGTGACTCACTCAGCGGCTGGTTTTTGAGAGGAGTGTGGACTTTCAGCCCGCATCCATCGAACCTGCTGGCTTGGAGCGGGAGTGAGTCAGGCTGCGGTGCTTTTTATGCCCTTTTCTTTGGCGCAGGCGCCGCAATAGTTGACTTGATTCTGCGAGTCTTCGACCAGCCCCTCATCGAGGTTGTGGCTGACTTTCTTGCATGCAAAGCAAACGAAGTAGATTCCATCGATGCTCTTGTTGATCTTCTCGCGATTGAGCACCCGGCCCTTGAGCTTTTCGACGCGGATTCCCAGCAACTCCTCGTAGCTTTTCTTGATTTTGAGCCTGCCGGCCTCGTCGCTGGCCAGCCCTTGCTCTTCGGATTCTTCGTGGTTGTGCTCGTCGACCGCGCTGCTTCTCCTTGGCCTGCCACGCCTTGAGGTGTATTTTTTTTTCGCTCTGGCCATTTCTCTACCTTTGATTAATGGACCAGGACGCGATTGTCAACAGAAGGAAAAAACCGTGTTCGTGCTCGTGACTCGTGCTCGGAGGGGGCGGGGACTAACACGAACACGGAACACGAACACGAGCCACGGACACAATCAGTAGCGCTTGCCGAGGGATTTTAAGCCCAGCCAGGCCTCTGTGCCGTTAGGATCCAAAGCCAGCACCTCGCGGTATCTCAGCTCAGCCTCGGCGGTTCGGTCCAGATTCACCAGCATTTTGGCCTGGAGCAGGCGCCATTCCGTGTTGCGCCTCTGACTCTTCAAGGCGCGCTGCAGCGCCTCCACCGCCTTGACCGGCTGCTTCAAACCCGCGTACGCCTTTCCCATCTCGCTGTAGAGCGCGGAAGATTCCTCGCCTCCCTCCTGTGAAGCCTCGAGGAGCGCCGCCGCCTGGGAGTAATTTCCCTTGGCGGTCTCGAGCTTGCCCAGCGCCAATAGCACGGCCGCGTGCTTCGGCTGCATCTTCTCTGCTTTCCGCAGCCATGTCTCCGCCTCAGCGAGCTGTTTGCGCAGCAGCGCGATATTCGCGAGTCCGAGGTAAGGGATGATCTCTCCCGAGTCTGCAGCAACCGCCTTCAGGTAGATTCCCTTCGCCTCGCTGGTGTAGAGCTCCTCGGTCAGAGCCAGAACCTGCTTGATCTTGCGCCGGTCTAAGTCGAGCACCTGTTCCGCCTCCTTGGCCGCTTCCGATGTTTTTTCCTGCGCGGCAAGAATCTGCGCGCGCAGCAGATGATAGTCGGCGCTGCGAGGCTCCAGGCCGATCGCCTGATCGACTTCAGCGAGCGCGCGATCATCCCACCTGCTCGCGTGCAGCGCCTGGCCGAAGCCGTAATGGTGCCGGGCGGGCGCGGCCCAGGGGGGATTTCCCTTCCACGGCGGCTGGGTCACGAAGGGCTCCATGATTTTGCGGTTGAGATCCGAGGTGCTCTTTCCCAGGCTGCGCGGCGCCGAGAACTCCAGCGCGGCGTTGTCGTCGGTATTGAATTCCGCGCCGTCGGCGAGCGCCAGCAGCTCCTTCTTTCCCATTCGATAGAAGCCCAGCACGGCATAGAGCTCGGACAGGCCCAACTCACGCAGGTCGTCTCTGAGAGTGGCGTTGGCGGAAAAGATCTTTTCAAGCCTGGGATAATCGAATTGCTGTTCTCTCACGCTGCCGACGAGCAGGAAGTCGCTCTCCTGGAGGTTCCAAACCGAGACGTTGGGGAATGACTCGCCGAAAGTCCTGAGCACCATGCGGAAATCGTCGGGCGACATAGAGTAGTTGTGAATCCACTGCGCGAAGATGCCGTCGGGGCTGAGCTTCTGTTTGGCGCCGGCATAGAAGTCCTTGGTAAAGAGGCTGGCGACGCCTGCGATCCATGGGTTGGAGGGCTCGGAGATGATCAGGTCATAGAGCCGGGGAACGGCCATGAGATAGTTGCGGCCGTCGGTCGGAATGACGCGCACGCGCGTATCCTGGAGAATCTTTCCGTTCTTCTCGCCGAAGAAGGCCGCCGCCTCGACGATCGCCGGCTCGATCTCGAGGACGTCGATTTTTTTTACCGGGAAAGTGCCGACGGCCTTTATGGTCATCCCGGTTCCGAGCCCGATCACCGCCACCTGCTGCGCGTCGGGACGGAGCAGCATGGGCAGATAGCCCGTCATCAGCATCGTGAGGGCGTCCCCGTAGGAGCCGTCGACCTTTCCGTTGGTCTTGAAGTAGCGGTAGTCCTTATAAGACTGATGCACGCTGACCGTGGCGGTGAGCCCCTCGCGGTAGTAAAGAAGCTGATCGTGGCGCATCTCTTCCAAGCGCAGCGAATCCGTCGGAATGGCCTCGTATCTGTTGGCGTAGATGGTGACGCCGCTGGTGAGAATGGCCCGGTCCCAGAAAGGGAAGCGCAGCGCCAGCAGGGCGAGGGCTGCAGCGACCGCCCCGCCGCAGGCGAAGCGGAGAATTCTCCCGGGCCGCGGGTCGGCGATGAGCAACACCCAACCGACCACCAGGTTCAACAGCGCGCCGATGATGATGCTGTGCTGTATTCCGACTAGCGGGAGAAAGATGAAGCCGCCGACGAAGGCGCCGATAATCGCGCCGAGCGTGTTGCTGGCATAGGTGGTTCCGACGCCGCTGCCGACGCGATAAAGGCTCTGGGTGAAGAGACAGACGACCAGCGGGAACGTCATCCCAAGCAGGAGCGCGGGGAGAAACATCACCGCGAACGCGAGCAGCACCTGCGTGGCGAGGAAGAGAGGAAAGGAATCACCGAAGCCGTGGTGCAGCCGCACAAAGAGCAAGGGCAGTTTTTCGAATAGGGGGATGGTGGCCAGCGCGGTCAGCCCGACGCCCAGTTCGATCAGGCCGAAGCCGCTCACCCGCACCTCTCGCCTGCCGAACAGCCGGGCGTAGAGATAACCGCCGGTGGCCAGGCCGATCAAAAAGGTGAGGAGCATCGTCGTGAAGGAATAAACGGAGCCTCCGATCACGAGCGTGAGCGCGTGAGTCCATGCGTTTTCGTAGACCATCGCGGCGCCGCCCGAGAGAGCGATTGAAACGAGCAGCAGCCACTCGATCGAAGAACGTGGGCCTTTGCTCTCGCGCTCTTCGGCGGCCTCCGGCGCCGCCGCGGCCGCGTCTTGCTGTTTCCTCTGCGCGGCGCTCGAGAAAATAATGACCGCCGCGATGACCAGGTTGGCGATGGCGGCGGTATGGACCGTCCCACTCATTCCGAGGGAGGGGATGAGGTAATAGCCGGCCAGCGAGCAGCCGAAGACCGCGCCCAAGGTATTGGTGGCGTAGAGGTCGCCCACGCGCTGGCCGAGGTGGCTGAAGCTGCGGACGAAGAATTGGCTGAGCACCGGGAGCGTCGCGCCCATCAGGAAAGTGGGCACGGCGAGCAGGATAAAGGCGAGGGCGAAGAGCAGGAGATTGAAGATCACCGGCGAGAAATCGTAAAGCCAGAACAGCGGACCGTAGATCCCGCGCGCGGACTTGAAGAAGAGCGGCGCGAGCAAGCCATAGACGCCTATGCCGAACTCCAGGATGCCGTAGAGGCGCAGAAGATTTCTCTTACGGTTTGCCAGCCGGCCAAAGACGTAGCTCCCCAAGGCGAGGCCGGCCATGAAGGCGGCCAGCACCGTGGCCACCGCGTAGGCGGTGCTGCCGAAGATCTGCGTCAGCATCCGCATCCAGACGACTTCATACACCAGGGCGGCCGCCCCGGAGAGAAAAAAACAGATAAAAAGAACCTGGATCATAAAGCGTAAACCACTATCGTTCGAGATTTTTTTTTCAGCGCCTGAGCTGCGTCCCCATCCACACGGTCACGGCGGAAAGGAGCAGCAGGGAAAGCGTCGAGCTTCCGAGGCGCTTCGCCACCGACTCGAGCTCCTGAGCCGTGAAGGACTCGCCGCCTTCGTAGCGCCGCACGAAGCGGTGCGCCACGGCCATGCTTTGATAGACGCTGACGAGGATCAGGACGAATGCCAGCAGGAGCTTCAGCCCGAGCGTCGCGCCGAACTCTTTCATGAACAGCTCGCGGTATGCCGCCTTCAGATCCGTGACCTGAATCGCCCCGGAGATGACCAATAATCCCAGCGCCCCGGACTGCATGGGATTGTAGAATTTCAGACTGCGGCCGAGCAGCTTGAGCCGCGCCTCGTGACTCTTAACCACGGAGAAACTGGGAAGGACGATGGCCCAGAGACCGGCGACGGCGCCCAGGTACGCGGCCAGGGCCAACAAGTGGAGCCAGGAAGTTAACATCAACGGGCATCATCCCCAGCCGAAAGGGCTGCCCCTTTTGGCCGGCCTGCCGGGCGCGTCGTAGCTCTCGCTGGTCTCGCGCAGTTGAGCCTTTATCTTCTCCAGGGCCTGCCGTTGTCGCGTCTCAAAATCGCGCAGCTCCTTCGCCCGTCTTTCGCTAAAGTCTCTCAGCTCTCTCTCCCTCCGGGCGCGAATCTGGGCCGCGTCTCTTTCCCACCCGTCGTATAACTCTTTGAGCAGCGTGCGAATGCGAAAATTGAGGTTGTCCTTGACCACCATGGATTTGTGGCAGTGGGGACAGAACAGGACGTTGCCGATCATGAAGCGGCTGACGGCTACCAGATAGCTCTCGTTGCACTTGAAGCAGCGGACGGGGATCTCCCATGTCTCGATGCCGGGCAGCGGGGTCAGGATCGCTTCGGACTCGTCACCGTTCAACGGCCCGGCGATCTCCGGCGCTGCAGGCGCGGCGCCGCCTGGAGACGCAGGGGCCGCGGCAGCGCTCGGGGCAGGGCGTGGCTCGCTCTTCTTCGGAGCGGAAGAAGGCGCCGCCGTTTCTCCTCCTTTGCGGAAGCGCGACTCGAACGATTCGCTGAAAGCAACGTCTTGATGGATCGCGCGCGCGCGGGTGATCAACGCCTCTTCGCTCTCGACATTGTTGGGATCGGTGACGCAGCAGTCCACCGGACAGACGGCCGCGCACGCCTCATAGTCGTGAAAGCCGACACACTCCGTGCAAAGCAAAGGATCGATGACGTAGATCTCCTCTCCCTGGGAGATCGCGTTGTTGGGGCACTCTGGCTCGCAGGCGCCGCAGTTGATACACTCGCTCGTAATCATGGTTGCCATGCGTCAGCTCCAACTTTTACAAGGGTTTTTGAATGGAAGCGCGTTTTATCCTAGATGAAAAATGTCGTGGATGCAACAAAGGTTAAAGGGTTTCAGGGTTTCAGAGTTTAAGGGTTTTAAGACTTCAACCATTGAACCGTTCAACCCTTAAACCCTTAAACTTTTCAACCGAACAGTGAACGCGTGAGCGATAGAATCAGAATCGGCACCTCGGGGTATTCGTATCCTGGGCCAGCGCCCAAGGGCTGGCACGGCGTCTTTTATCCGCCAAGGCGGACGAAGGCTTTCGACGAGATCGGTTACTATGCTGCTGTTTTTGACACAGTAGAAATCAACACCACCTTTTACCGGCCTCCGCCGCCAGGCATGGCCGAGGCCTGGGCGCGAAAGACGCCCGCCGATTTCGAGTTCGCGATCAAGGCGTGGCAGAAATTCACCCATCCCATGAAGCTGGGAGAGGGCGCGGACGGACGGCAGGAGAGATGGGAGAATCCCACGGCGGCTGACGTGGAGAGCTTCAAAAAGGCGGTGGGCGCGCTGGCCGACGCGGGAAAGCTCGGCGTCATGCTTTTTCAGTATCCACCGGGATTTCACTTTACCGAGCAGAATGGCGACAGGCTCGCCTGGATTCTCGGCGCATTCCACGAGTATCGAAAAGCGGTCGAGCTGCGCCATCGGAGCTGGAGCGACAAGAGCAAAGAGACCAGGGCGCTGCTGGCTGAGTCAGGCGCCGCGTGGGCGGTGATCGATGAGCCCAAGTTCGACTCGTCCGTGAGGCAGTCATTCGAGCCGGAGGGGGAGATTTTTTATTTGCGGCTGCACGGGAGGAACCGCGCGAAGTGGTGGCGCCACCAGGAGGCATGGGAGAGGTACGACTATCTCTATGGCCCGGAGGAGATCCGCGCCTTCGCGGATAAGATAAGAGAAATTATCGGGCAGGCGCCGCAGACAAAGATTTATGTTTTCTTCAACAACCACGCCCGCGGTCAGGCCCCGGCGAACGGGTTGATGCTAGGGCATGAACTCGGCCTGGAGATCGCGGGGCCGCTGCCGCGTTCTCTCGTGGAGGCTTATCCGCAGTTGGGGAAAATAGGGCCGTGTTTGTGATCGAGTAGGGGCGGTTCGCGAACCGCCCCTACCTCGTTACGATTTCAGACGGATCAGCTCTATCTTGTAGCCGTTCGGATCCTCGATGAACGCGATCTCCGATCCGCCGTGCTTCATCGGTCCGGGCTCGCGCACGATCTTGGCCCCTTGGCTGCGCAGCGTCTCGCAAGTTTTGTGGAGATTCTCGACTCCGAGCGCGATGTGGCCGAAACCGTTTCCCAGATCGTATTGATGCGTGTCCCAGTTGTAGGTCAGCTCGACGACCGCCCCTTCGGATTCAGGGCCATAGCCGACGAACGCCAGGGTGAAGCGGCCCGACGGATAGTCCTTTTTTCTGAGCAGCTTCATTCCCAAAACGTCGCAGTAGAACCGGATGGATTCCTCCAGGTCGTTGACCCGAATCATCGTATGGAGAATTCTCATGGCGCCTCCCGATATGGTTTTCTTCCGCCGCATTATAGCGATTCCCTTTTCACCGTACAAAGCAAAAAATGGTAGTGGGTCATTTCGGCAGAGATCCTTCACTTCGTTCAGGATGACAAGCTTCTTTGGTGTCATTCTGAGCCCTTCGCTTTCCGTCATGCTGAGCGAAGCGAAGCATCTGTCTCTAACGCTCAGGGCAGGCTGTGCGAAGAATCTCCATTCCTGTCGTGCAGCAGCTCGCAAGCCTGAAAATGACCCGCTGCCGCAAAATAGCGCGTTGATTGACAACGATGGGGGGAGAGGATAGAAGCCGGTGATGCCTCGCAGCACCGCTCTTGTTCGCTTCTTGCTGAAGGCCCTGCTGGGGCTCGGCCTGCTAGCTTTTTTTCTCTCCCGCTTGGATTTGAGCCAGTTCCTTCAGTCGCTGTCCTCGGCCCGTCTCTCTTACGTCGCCGTCGCGCTCTGCGCCTACCTCCTGGGAAAACTCATCACCGCGGTGAGGTGGGCGCTGCTGGCGCGGCCTTTGGGTTTTTCCAATCCGCTCAAGGATTTCGTCGCCTTCTACTTCATCGGCATGTTTTTTAATTTATTCTCCCCGAGCACTCTCGGAGGAGACGCGGGACGGATCTTCTACTTATCGCGCGGCAGCTCCGAAAACCCGGAGCGGGGACGCGTGGAGGCTGCCGCCTTTGCCCTGATCTCCATTCTCGCGGACCGCGCTGTGGGGATGGCGGGCCTGGTTTGGATCTGCGCCGGCGCGCTGATCGCCTTTCCGGAATACGCCGCGCTGGTGCCCGCAGTTGTCCGCTACGCGACTTTTACCATAGCGATCGCGCCCATTCTCGCCTGGGCGTCGTTTCCGTTTTGCCATCGGTTTTTGCAGAAGGTTGACCATCCGCTGGGAAAGAAGCTGCAGGCGCTGGGGCGCGCGTACTGGAACCGTCAGGGGGTGTTGCTTCAGACCATCGGTTTATCCCTGGCCTTCCATTTGATCCAGATCTGGATTCAGCTCCTTGTCGGCTGGGCTCTCGACTTCGACATTCCCTGGCCTTATGCCAGCGTTTTTTTCCCTCTGGTGGACATCGTCGCCATGCTGCCGGTAAGCATCAGCGGGATCGGATTGCGCGAGGGAGGATACCTGTTTTTCTTGAGCAAGCTCAGCGTCGGCCCGGAAAAGGCGGTCGCCTGTGGAACGCTGTGGCTGGTGGTGGTCGTTGTCAGCGGCCTGGTCGGCGGGCTCGCTTTCGTTCTGCACCGGAGTTCAAGTCCTGCGCGCAATGAGGAATTGGGGATTAGGAATTAGGAGTTCGGCAAGAGAGAGAAAGAGGTTGTTGGCCAATTCCTAATCCCTGATTCCTAACGCCTATTTAGGAGTTAGCTCAGTCGGAATCGGCCGACTCCTCTTCTTCGTCGACTGCCGGCGCGGCGCTTGGGCAGGGCTGCTCTTGCGGGGCGAGCACGGTAACGAGGGCTACGTTGTTGTCTTCTGAGGCGGCGAGAAGCCGGGTCTGGACTCCGGCGAGATCCGGGGACTTGAGCGGCGACAGAAAATAGTCGTTTGGGCCGGCACAGGTGATCGGCCTGCGCTCGATGACTCGCTGCAAACGGTAGGCAATAATCATGAGATTGGGGCTGCGCAGCTCGGGAGCGGCGAACAGCGGGCTGCTTGTTGGGACGATGGCGCCGATCTCTTCCACAAAAGCGACCGTGGCTTTGTACGAGCCCGCGCGCTTCCACACCATGGGATTCGGAAGTATCAGCGCGAGGTCTAGGAGCGCCACCGCGATGGCGAGCCGCTTGGGCGAGCGAAGAATGCGGTCCATGGCGGCCGCAGCCGCCGGGATCTTCTGCATGGAATCTTCGCGGGAGCTTTCCGCGCTGGCAATCGCGCCTGCGATCGCACGCGCGGCCAGCAAGGCGATGGCCGGATAGGTGGGAAGAAGGTAGACCGCGCGCTTGATGTTGACCAGGAAAAAAAAAGCAGTGATCGCGATCCACCAGACGTGAAGGAAGCGGCCGGTCGAGTCCTCGCGCTCTCCGCGCAGCCGCCGGATCAAACCCCAAAGCAGCGCCAGGTTCCACGGGAAGGTTCGCGTGGGAATCCAGCCCAGCATAGAGAGCGTGGTCTTGTTACTCGAGAAGCCGTGGGTGCCGAAAAGCTGGTCGATGTTCTCGTGCATGATCTGCCAGGCGATAAACTGGCTGCCCCCAATGTGGTAAGCGAGCGCGTACCAGCCGAGATCGATGAAGAGCGCGACGCCGATCAGAGGCCACGAAACAAATTTCCAAAGCAAAGGAAGCCGCCTCTCTACGGCTAGAAACCCGACGATTACCAATCCGGGAAGCGCGATGCCGACGGGGCCTTTGGCAAGCACGGCGCAGGCGGAAGCGAGGTAGCAGGTCGCCCGAGCGGCTTCGCGCGTATCGCGGTACCAGAAAAAGAAGCCGGCGATGGAAACTGTGACGCAGGCGGCGAAGAGCATATCGACGCGGGCCTCCGTCCCCGAGACCCAGAATTGATACATTCCCAGGAGAGCGCCGACGGCGAGCCAGGCCGTTTTCCGGCCGCCCATGGCCATCCCCAGCAGAAAGGTGGTGATCGCCATGACCTCGACGGCGATCACCGAGGGCAGCCGCACGGTAAAATCCGAGGGGCCGAAGAGGAACGCCAGCGGCGCCGCGATCCAGTGAAACAGAGGCGGCTTCGACGGCACCTCGCCGTTGCGGTAGGGCAATATCCAGTGGTGGCTGCGCACGATATCTTGCACCACCAGCCCCTCGCGGGCCTCGCCGTGGTTCCAGATCGGAGGCAGCAGAAAAGTCCAGGCCGCAAACACGGCCAAGATCAAGCCCAGCAACAGGAGGTCAGTGGTCTTTATTCGCCCCGTGTTGTCAGATACCATCTTCGCGTTTTCCCCAAACATCTACCGGTTGCTGAGCAAGGCGGTTTCGCCGACCCTTACCAGAAACAGGCGTCGATCTCCCTCCAACCCGGTGGTCTCGCTGGCATCCAGCTCGTCCAAACCTTCCTTGCCCCGCATCGGCTCCCATTCATCCTCCCAGATCAGCAAAAAAAACGGCGGCCTCATCTGCGGCGCCTGTTCCTCAAACGCGGGGAAGTACATGCGGGCGTAGAAAGCGGCTGCCCCGTTAGCGGCCCGGTAAAAAATCAGCGGCGCCGTCGGCGGCACCTTCTGCTGCGCGCGCGCCATGAAAGGTTTAAAACTGTACGCCGCGGCGAGCGCGGGATGGAATACATTCTGCATCAGCCAGAAAAAAACCACCATAACCACCGCGAGAGATGCAAGGACCGAGCGCCAGGCGTTCTTCCTTGCGGCGCGGATGAGAACAAGGGCTGCCAGGGCCGAGAGGGCGGAATAAATAGAGACCACCAGACGATGCCGATCCATCGTATTGGAAACCAACGCCAGCCCCTCACGGTCCTTGGCGCGGAGAAAAGACTGGACGAGTCCCAGGAAATCCCAGCCGAGCAACTGAGCGACGAGTATCGCGGCGATGATCAACAGAAGCAAAGCGCTGACGGCGGCGGCCGCTTTCGCAGGGCGGGTTGATGAAAACTGTCCCTCGGTCAGCCTTTGCCACCAGGCCCCGAAGAGCAAAGCCGCCGCGGGATAGAGCGGAAGGATGTAGACGGTGCGCTTGCCGAGCGCGATCGAAAGAACGACGAAGACCGCGCCGAACCAGATGAGCGGATAGAGCAGCTCTTCTTCGGCGAGCCGGCGGCGCTGCTGGTAAAGAAAAATCGCCAGCGCCGGAAAGAACAGGCTCCAAGGGGCCATGCCAAGGATCAGCGCGGGGATGTAGTATAAAAAATTGTGGTTGTGCCCGGCCCCTCCCAGAGGCGTCATGATTATTTCATGCACGATCTGGCGTAGAAAAAATTCCTCCCCTCCTTGCCGGAGCGCCAACAGGTACCAGGCTCCAGCCACGGTGATGCAAAAGGGGACGGTGATGGGGAGATGGAGCTGTTTGATGAAGGCGAGGTCGCGCTTGCGCCAGAGGAATAGCAGCGCGGTCATTCCGGGAAGGGCGACGCCCACCGGGCCTTTGGCCAGCGTGGCGAGACCGGCGAGCAAGGCAAGCAAAACGGCCTTGAGAACGCCGCCGCCGGACTTGTAGAGGGAGTAAAAATAGAGGAACGTGCAAAGCATGAAAAAAGTCAACGTCATGTCCACGCGAGCGCTCACGGCAGCGCGCCACCATTCAGAGCTGGTGGCCAAAACGATGGCGGAGGCGATGCCCGCGCTTTGTCCCCAGAGACGAGCGCCCGCCAGATAGGTGAGCAGGACGCCGAGGGTCGCGAGCAGGGCCGAGGGGAAGCGAACCGTGAACTCGTTGAACGAGCCGGTCGATAGTGAGGCGAGCGCTGCGATCCAGTGAAACATCGGCGGCTTGGAGGGAATATCGACGCCGCCGCGCAACGGCAGGATCCAGTTTCCGGTCGTCCAGATCTCCCATACGACCAATCCTTCGCGCGGCTCGCCTTTATCGTAAAAAGGAACGCTTCCGAGACCCCAGAAAAAGAGCACAAAGCACAGGCCCAAAACCAGGACGGCGCCTACAGCGATGGAGAAAGATCCCAGGCCGTCTCGATGTGGAGTCCCAGAGTGGGGTGTGGGTTCAGTCATAAATCGGGCGACACGCCCTCGGGGCGAGCCCCTCCGGCCGAGGGCAAGCCCGTCGGGATCTCAAATCGCAAATCTGAGATCTGTCCGCCACAGTACTTTGGCGGAGAAATTCCGAGCCTTGCGAGGACATTAGCGCCGGCGTCAAATCTTAAGCGGGATCTTTTTTCCCCCCGAGCGCAGCGACTGCTCTCCGGCTTCCAGCACCGCGACGACGTTTAAGGCAAAGTTGCCGTCAGAGAGCGGGGCGCGGCGCTCACGAATGCTGTCCAGGAAATCGCCAACCGCGACCGCCAGGGGCTCCTCGGAAGCTATCCCCTCAAGCCTGCGCTCGGCAACGATCTTCGAAGGAATCGTGTTGGCCAATTCCTGACTCACTCCCCTGGCGCCCGCCTGCTCGCCGGTCACATATTCATACAACGTCGCCGCGCGCTTATCGAACTTGCCCTCGTAGGTCAACAATTTTTTGCTGCCGATAACGGTCAGCTTCGCGGTATTCTCCGGGTAGAGCCAATTGTGATAGATGAAGGCCGAGGCGCCGTCCGACATCTCGATCGCCGCCATATTGAGATCCTCCACGTCAGCCTGAAGGTACCGGTAACCCTGGAGCGTCACGCTGACGGGCCGGCCCTGCAAAAGGTACAAAAGTATCGATACGTCGTGAGGAGCGGAGTTCCACCAGACATTGGAGTCGCGCTTGATGCGACCCAGGTTCAGCCGCTGCAAGAACAGGTGGTAAATTTCTCCCAGCTCTCCGTCCCTGATCAGATCGTGAGCCGTGCGGATGGCTCGATCATAGAGAAAGGTATGATCGACGAACAGCACGGTTCCTTTTGTCTTCGCCAGCTCCAGCAGCAGCTTCCCCTCGCTCAGGCGCAGCGCCAGCGGCTTTTCGATCCAGATATGTTTTCCCGCCTCAAGGGCCTTCCTGCCGAGCGAGAAGTGGGTGGCCGGTGGAGTGACCAGGACGACGGCAGCGATATTCGGATCTTTAAGCAGGTCGTCGTAGGAGGCGGTCGTCGGGACGCCGGGAAAAGCCTTCTGGATCTCTTCACGGTAGCCGGCATCGAGGTCGCAGACCGCGGCGACAGAACAATCCGGCGCCGCACGAAATTTGGGCAGCAGCTTCTTGCCCCAGTAGCCGGCCCCCACCAATGCGACGGAGATACTCATAATTTTGGATTTTGGATCCTTCGACTTCGCTCAGGACAGGTTTTGGATTTTAGATTCATAAAGCTAGCCCTTTCAATCGGAAATCGAAAATCGGCAATCTAAAATTGCTAGCGAAATTCCCTCACCCGAAACGGCGGCCTCGTCTGGGCCTCGACGAATCGCTCCAGACTGCGCGCGTTGAAAAGCGCCGCCAGCGCGACCATGAATGCGGCAAGCGCCCAGAGCCGCCAGCCGAGGATCAACAGAAAGATGCCGGCGGTCACGGAGATCCATTGGAGCTTGCGGAACTCGCCGAGCCATCTCGCCGCTCCGCGGACCGCGAACGGCAAGACCCATAAATCCCGCAAGACCTCGAACACGCGGCCGATGCCGTAGTGTGATTGCCCGGACTTGCGCTCGCGGTCGACGATCTCGACCTCGGAGAACTCCTCCCGCCTCACGCCGAAAACGACCGGAGAAAATCGGTTCATGAAGCCCCTGGGGACGTACCTACCCTCGAGCACTTCGCGCCGGTAGGCCTTCAAGCCGCAGCCGCAGTCGTGCACCGGCACGCCGCTGACGACGCGGATCAGCGCGTTCGCCACCTGCGAAGGAAGCCGGCGCGCCCAGAAGCTCCCGACGCGATTTCGCCGCCATCCCGAAACGACGCGATACCCCTGGGACAATCTCTCCAGTAAAGCCGGGATGTACGCCGGGTCGTTTTGGTAATCTCCGTCGATGGTCACGATCGCTTCTCCCGCCGCCTTCGAGACGCCAGCGAGGAGCGCCCAGTTCTCGCCGACGTTCGACTCCAGATCAGTGTAATGGAATCGCCTGTCGCGGCTCGCGATTTCTTTCATCACCGATAGCGTCCCGTCGCTGCTCGCGTCGTTCACGAAAATGATCTCATAGGTTTGGCCGAGCCGCTCCAGGGTCTCGCGAATCGCTTCGTAGAGAACGCGCGCGTTGCCCTCTTCATTATGCATGGGCGCGACGACGGAGAGCCTGACGGGCTGCACGGCAGCTTTCAGTCCCTCACCGAGAAGTATTCCCTGACCGCGGCGATGATGGTGTCGACCTCGTCATCTCTTAGCTCGGCGAATACCGGCAGGGCAAGGTTCTCGCGCGCGTATCTTTCGGCCTCGGGCAGCGAGTAAGCCGGCAGCCCTTGGGATCGCCAGGCCTCGTGATGGTGCAGGCAGAGCGGATAATAGATGCCGGTGCCGATGCCTTTGCCGTTGAGAAATTTCTTCAGCGGCTCGCGCTCCGGGGTTTCCACGGCGTATTGATGATAAACGCTGGCGCGGTCTGGAAAGGTCGGCGGAATCCGGAGCGGCAAATTTTTAAACGCTTCGCCATATCTCGCCGCGATCTCTCTTCTTTTCGCGTTATCCTGATCGAGCGTGGGCAGCTTGACGCGCAGGACCGCGGCCTGGATCTCGTCCAGCCGGCTGTTCCAGCCGTGGATCTTGTGATTGTATTTCTCCGACTGGCCGTGGACACGAAACAGGCGCACGGCCACCGCGAGCCTGTCGTCGTTGGTGAGCACCACGCCTCCGTCGCCGTAGCAGGCGAGATTTTTCACCGGTCCCAGGCTCATCGGAGTTATCACGCCTAGACCGGCGGCCCGCTTCCCTTGATACGTCGCCCCCTGGGCCTGGGAGGAGTCTTCGACGACCGCGATATTTTTTTCCGCGGCGATTTTCACGATCGGCTCCATGTCGCAGGGCAGCCCGAGCATATGAACCGGCATGATGGCTCTAGTTCTAGGTGTGATCGCGGCCTTCAGGGATTTGAGATCCGGCCCATAGTCGCCTTTGGCCTTTTCCACCAACACGGGCATGGCGCCGACAGAGAAAATGGGCTCGATGACCGGCGCCGGAGCATGCGCCGCCAGGATCACCTCGTCCCCCTGCGAAATGCCCAGCGCGCGCAGGGAGAGCTGAATCGCGTCGGTGCCCGAAGCCACGCCGATCGCGTGCTTAACGCCGCAGTAGCGCGCGAACTCCCGCTCGAATTCGGCGAGCTGCGGGCCGTTCAATAATCTCATGGAGGAGAACGTTTCCTCCCACTGCGCCCGCAGCTCGCTCTCGATGGCGCGGTACTTTCGGGTCAGGTCAAGGAGAGGAATTTTCATCAGATGTTTCCCGATATTCGTTAAACGGAATTCTTCGCGGCTATGACGGCGAAAGAGTAATAGCCCAGTTACTACCTGAATTTTTCACAAATGACAAATGTTCCGGCGCATGCGCCGGGAGTCGATCCGGCGTGGCCTCTCTCGGTTTCAGGGTTAAAGAGTTAAAGGGTTGAAGGGGTTTAAAAACCCTGGAACCCTTAAACCCTTCAACGAGTGGATCAGGTTGCAGCGGGGTGGAAAACGCACTAGAAGTAGCTTCAACGGCGCTGCAGAATTTGAAAGGAGAGATTTCTATGAGGCTGGAAAACAAAGTGGCCATTGTGACCGGAGCGGGGCGCAACATCGGCGAGGAGATCGCCAAGCGGTTCGCGCAGGAGGGAGGGCGCGTTGCGGTCGTCGACCTGGATAAAGGCAGGGGCGAGAAGGTGGCAGGGGAGATCAACGCGCTCAACAGAGATCGCGCGCTGCCGGTCGTGTGCGATGTCTCGTCGGCCGCCGATGTCGAAAGAATGGTAGCGAGAGTCGTTCAAGCGTGGGGTGGGATCGACATCCTGGTCAACAATGCCGCCTGGACCGATCGCAAAAACATTTTCGATCTCACCGAGGAGGAATGGGACAAGGTCATGGGAGTCACGCTCAAGAGCGTGTTTCTCTGCGTCAAGTCGGTCGCGCGAGTCATGGTGGAGCACAAGCGCAAGGGCCGCATCATCAACATCGCCTCGACGTCGGGCTACGTGGGGCGGCGCGACGCCACCGCCTACACGGCGGCCAAGGGAGGAGTGCTCAATCTCACCCGCTCCCTGGCGGCGCAGCTCGCGCCCCATGGGATCCGGGTCAATTCGGTCACGCCGAACCGCATCGGCTCGCCGGTGGGGGAGGACGTCGTGCCGGAGAATCGCTTCGTCAAGAATCTCGTCGGGAGAAGGGGAGTCCCCGCGGATATCGCCGCGGCCGTGCTCTTTCTCTGCCTGGAGGAATCCGACTTCATCACTGCGGCCGATCTCCTGGTGGACGGCGGGGCGCTGGCGACGATGGATTAGGCGCAAAAAACACCACAGCAACTTTTTCCTCCGACTGCTTGGAAGAAATCCCCGGATCCATCGAACGGCGGTCAGGCCTATTGACTTGTCGTGATGCCGACTTGTATGGTTCGGAGGTGAAATCGAAGAAGCGGGAATTTTCTATCTAGAAAGGAGCATTGCGATGGCAAAGGCGAAGGTTTTCGTTTTCGCTCCGTCGGACCCGAGCGGAGAGAGCCACAGGACGCTTGAAGGACAGGGCTGCGAGCTGATCATGGGAAAGGCGAACTGGGACACGCCTCAAGGAGAAACCGAATTGGCGATGGCCAAAATGGCAGACGGCTGCGACGCCCTGGTAGGAACCTCGATCCGCAGCACGCCGATCACGCAAAAGATCATGCAGGGCTCCAAAAATCTCCGCATCGTCGCCAAGTACACGATCGGCGTGGACGACGTGGACGTGGAGGCGGCGACGGAGTTGGGAATCCTGGTGACCCACGCCCCGACCGAGTCGAACTGGGGCGGCGTTGCGGAAGGCACGATCACCGCCATGCTCACTTTGCTCAAGAAGGTCAGGGAGCGGGACCGGTATCTCAAGTCGACCGACGGATGGAGGGACATGGAGCTTCAGGGGACCTACTTTGGATCGCGTGCGGACGGCTACCCGGGCATTACGCTCGGGATCATCGGTTTGGGCCGGATCGGCAGCCGGATCGCCAAGCTCATGCGGCCCTGGGGAATGAGGATGCTGTGCTGCGACCCTTATGTTCCGGACGCCAAGTTCGCGGAGTACGGGGTGCAGCGGGTGGACCTTGCCACGCTGCTGCGCGAATCCGACGTGGTCACGCTGCACGTCGTGCTGACCAAGGAGACGCGCCACATGATCAGCGCCGCTCAGTTCGCGCTGATGAAGCCGACGGCGATTCTCGTCAACACGTCGCGCGGCTTCTGCGTCGACGAAAAGGCGTTGATCGAGGCGCTTCAGAAAAACCGGATCGCGGGCGCGGCTTGCGACGTGTTCGAGCACGAGCCTCTGGCCGCGGACAGCCCGCTCAGGAAGATGGGCGATAAGGTGCTGATCTCGCCCCATATGGTTTCCTCCAACATCGGCAGCGGGCTCAAGCCCGGAGTCGCCTGGGCAACGCGCTCGGTGATCTCCGCCTTGCGCGGCGAGGTTCCGGACAACGTCTATAATAAGGAGGTCATTCCCCAATGGCAGAGCCGGTTCGGCGGGAAAAGCATGCTGTAAGAGAGAGAGACTGGGAGCCGCCGGAGTTCGTCTCGCGGGAACAGATCATCAAGGACTCCGAAGAGGTCCAGGCTCGGCCTGATATAACCGTCAAGCAGACCGAGGATATCTTTCGCATCCGCGCCGCGGGCATGGATTGGGATCTCGGCGCCGTGGTCTATGAGCCTCAGGATCCCGGCCGGATTCCCGTCGGACCGGATGGAAAAAAGGCCGGCCTCTTTCTCCTCCACGGCGGCTCCGGAGACTTCAAGCACATCGAACGTATCTCGCTCCTGCTCGCCCGCAAGTTCGGCTACAAAGTTTTGGCCGGGACTTTTCCGGGCAGATTTTATCTCGCGGATCCGAGCCGGGACTGGCCCGGCGATACCATCCATCCCGACGGCACGGCGCGAACGCCGATCTGGAAACAAGGGGAGGCGATCGCCCCGGACGAGTACGATGTGGTCCAGGACACATCGATGAGGGACCGGTACGGCACGCGCACGCTCGCTCGGGCGAAGCCTGGAACCAATTTCTACTATCGCATGGCCGCCTGGCCGGTCGCCTTCGAAGAAGGGATGATAGAAGCCAACCGGCGCCATTTTCCCGAGAGAGAATTTTCGATCTACGGTCAGGGCCACTCGACCGGCGGCCCGTTTATCTGCATGCTGTCGCAGCGCATCCCCAACTTTGCGGGAGTGCTGGCGACGGAACACTCTCCGTTCGGCTATCTCTGTCTGGCGCGGGCGGAATGGGGTGGAGATATGGGCAAGGTCTCCGGCTACGAGCCGGCGAAGAAGAAAAAGAGCAAGACCGTGACAGACCCGTTCAACGATCTTTACGTCCGCACCTGGCGCGACCGCGCGCGGTACGCGGGGCCGGAGGCGCTCGGCCAGGAGGGGCCCGGAGCGCTGATGCGGCTTCCGGCGCTCATGGAGGATGTTCTCGACTATTGGGAAAGATCGAAGAAGCGTCCCAACTTCAAGGCGGAATACGTCGTCACCCATAACATCGTCGCCTCGTTGACCGAGGCTGCCAGAGTGACCGCGCAGCGCTTGAAGATGAACGGCGATGAGACCGACGCGCTGGTCCGACGCTACGTCGGCTACAGCCGCGAGCTGTCCGGCCCCGGGGTCAAGCCGGTCCCGCCGACTTTGTTTTGCATCTCCAAGGACAGCCGCGATCACAGCCCGGAGGTTTACCGGGAGGTCATTATCCCGGGCTTTCAAGCGATGAAGCCGCCGCCCAAGACCAGGCTCACCTGCTTCGGCGCTGGAGTCCATGTCTTCTGGCTCGCGGAAAAAGATCTTCCTCTGGGCATCGCTCCTTCGGCCGTGCGCCTGTGGGACGAGGCTATTCAGAACGGCTTTTTCGCCGCCGGAGAAGGGGGCTGAAATGAAGCTGCTTTCGTCTCTCATTATGAAAAGAAAAAATCTCTGGAGCATTGCAACGCTCGTCCTCGTGCTTCTAGCGATGATGAGTTCCGCAGAGGTAGCCGCGCTCACCATAAAGGTGGGATATCCTCAGCTGAGCGGGGGTTCGATGCCGCTCTGGGTCATTACCGAGACCAAACTCGACCAACGGTACGGTGTTGATCTCAAGCCGATTTACATCGCAGGCGGGGCCAGACTCACCCAGTCGCTCATTGCAGGCGATGTTGACATAGCGCTGACAGGCGGGGCAGTCGTCGGCGCAATCCTCAGCGGAGCCGACCTTACCTATGTAGCCATCGGGCTCTCAACGTATGCATTCTCTGTCTATGCCGGGCCAGACATAAAGGAGGTCCATGACCTGCGTGGCAAGGTTCTTGGGGTGATAACTAAAGGCGCCTCCTCCGATCACGCGGCCATCGCGTTCCTTAGACGGTATGGAATGCGGGAAGGGCAAGACGTGAAGATGCTCTATTTCGCGCGTCAAGGAGACCTCTTAGCCGCTTTGGATCGGCGGATCGTCTCGGCCGGGGTGCTCTCCTCACCCACGGATGTTATGGCTCAGCGCCTTGGCTTCAAGGAGCTGGTCAACATCGCGGCGTTCAAACTTCCCTACCCTCACAATGCTGTGGCGACCCGGAAGTCCTTGGTCCGGCAGAATCCGGATCTGATTAGAGGTTTCCTAAAGGCCTATCTCGCGGCCGTGAAGATTATCCACGAGGAGCCCGAGGTAGCCAAGAGAGCGCTCGCCCGTTTTCTCGGAACTAAAGATCCTGAGATGATCGAAGACTCGTACCGAAGCCTTGCCCCTTTGTTCCTAAAGATTCCTTATATGCCCGAGGAGGCTATCCGCTCGGTCCTCTCTGTCTCGGACCATCCCAAGGCGGCTCAGGCCGATCCCAAGGATTTCTTCGACAACCGTTTTCTCAAGGAGCTGGAGAGCGCAGGGTTCGTCAAAGAGCTGTACAGCGGGCGGTAGATCGCTTCTTCCACGAGCACGAGCCACGACCACGAATCACGACACAGTCTTGTAAAAAAGTCCCGGGTTTCCTATTCTGCAGTCAGCGGGAATCGGACCATGGCAAAAAACGGCTTTAAGGTCATGGATTCGGACATGCATGTCATAGAACCGCCGGATCTCTGGCAGCGGTACATCGATCCTGAATTTAAAGCGCGAGCGCCCATCGGACTGACCCGTCATGTTCGAGACCTCGGCGTCCGGGTTGAGGGAAAGGTGATGCCGAAGCCGGCGCCCGTATCCAGTCTCACACTGGCCAAAGTCCGCAAGGAAATTATTGAGGCGAAATACAGTGATGCTGCCGAGCGCGACTTCGATGGGGTCGCACAGGTGCGGGCCATGGACAAGGAAGGGCTCGATGTCGCCGTGCTCTACCCCAGCAGGGGGTTGGTTGTCCTGGCGCTCGACCACATGGATCCGGAGCTGGCAGCAGCCATCGCGCGCGCCTACAACAACTGGCTGCATGAATTCTGTCAGACAGCTCCGCAGCGCATGTACGGCGCCGCGCTAGTCGCTCCCCACGATGTCGTGAGCGCGGTCAAGGAGGCTCGACGCGCGGTAACGGAGTTGGGTTTCAAGGGGGTGCTTATGCGGCCCAATCATGTCAACGGCCGCCAGTGGAGCGATCCCTATTATGATCCGCTGTGGGAGGAGTGCCAGCGCTTGCGCATCCCTATCGGCTTCCACGAGGCGGGCAGGGTATACCTTCCTCAGCCTGCGTTGGAACAATTCATACCTACCTTTACGATGTTCAACACGCTCTCCTTTCCCATGGCGAACATGATGGCGTGCGCCGACCTGATCTACGGCGGGGTCATGGAGCGGTTTCCAAAGCTGAAGGTGGCTTTCCTCGAAGGGAACTGTTCTTGGCTGCCATGGCTGCTCTGGCGCATGGGAGAATACATGGAGATCACCGGCAAGGCGGATCATCCGGAACTCAAGCTCGAGCCTATCGAATATTTCCAGCGCCAGTGCTTCGGTTCCATCGAATGCGATGAAATCACAGCCAAGAATCTTCCTGAGTTCGGGCTGGAGGACAACATCGTCTTCTCCACCGATTACCCACACCTGGACGTCAAGTATCCGAAATCGGTGGAGACTTTTTTAAGGCTTCCCTTCAAGGAAGAGACGAAGCGAAAATATCTTTGGGATAACTGCGCCCGGCTCTACGGCTTCAACTGAGTCTGGGATCTATCTTCCCCAGAGCTTTTTAAAGAATCCCTCTCGCTCCAGTTCCGCCACAAACCGCATATCCATAAGATCCTCGAGCCTCAATTGTCTGGCTTTGGGTTCCTTCTCGCCCACGCCGGCAAGGAGTGTTGCGACCCCCTCTCTGCTGACGTAGGGAACCGCATCAAGATATTCGCGAAACTGGTTATAGCTGTCTTCCAGGATCTCCGGCTCTTTTACGCGGGTATATTTTTGGATCGTCTTTATTCCAACCTGTTTGTTGGTTTTGAAAAGATAAAGTGCCTCGGCA
>JAHFAP010000163.1 GCA_023250495.1 Deltaproteobacteria bacterium
CCTCACTACTCACCGGTTGGGAGAGGCAATAGTGGAGGTCCTGCGGGCCGCTAGCTCAGTTGGTAGAGCAGCTGACTCTTAATCAGCGGGTCCGGAGTTCGAGTCTCCGGCGGCCCACCACTCATCTCAATAAGTTTCCGACCTGCCATCTGCTCCAGGACGACGTTTGCTGCCATTTGGAGCGCCCGTCATGGCGGCAGCTCGAACAGAATGTATCCCAGCACGCGGTATTGGGCCTCGTGTACTGGGCTGACCGGCAACTGAGCGCCTATGGCCGCGGCCCAGTTGCCTGAGGCGGTGAGACTTTGGCGAAAGCCGGGAGTTAGATAGAGTTGGAAGTGCTTCGCGTCTCTTTTGCCCCACTCGCTCTTGCCGTTGAACTCTAAGAAGAGCTGCCCTTCGGTTCCTTCTCCTCGATTCACCACGGGATAGCTGAAGGCGAGATTGTAGAGCGCCGTTTTGGGCGCGCGCTGCTCGACGAAGGGATATTCGAACTGGAGACTGGACTGGACAACGAAATCTCCCCAGCCCTTTCCCGCGGCCAGGAATGGAGCCAGGATCGTCGTTCCCTCGCCAAGTGCTCGCCGCAGGCTGCCCGTCGGCAGCTTCAGCTCGGCGCCTGCACTGGCGATGAACAGACGCTTCAGGTCATGATAAAGAACGTATTTGCCGCTCACTTCGAGGTCTCCGATTCCTCCGAGTGTGCCGCGCTTGTCCGGGTCTCTGAGACTGACGGGGATCTTGAGTTCCACCTGTCCCCTGGCGCCGACGGGCTTCTCGATAATCGCTGCGAGCGTGGTTTGGTGTTCCCGACTAGGCGTGCGGCCGGTGTTCCATGTGAGCAGAGCTTCGTTTTCGGGATAGGCCTTCTCCGTGACCAGCGGCCTGGAGAAATTCAGCTCGCCGCGCGGCCAATCCTCCGTGCAGAAGGTTCGAAGATACACGACAACGTGCTTGATGTCCTCTTCCGTCAAGGAGTCGCGGAACGACGGCATGGATTCTGAGCGACCGGCCGCCACCCCCCCTCCAGACACGACCCGCATCCAATCCCGATCCGCCTCTGAGGTGTTGAAGTCGCATGAGGTAAGATCTGGTGGCGGGACTTCGGTCGCCAAATCGGCCACCTTTCCTCTGCCGTCATCGCCATGGCACGCGGCGCAGGCATCACCGTAAATTTCTTTCCCCTTAGTTAAGTCAATCAACGATAGATACGCAGGAGCTGTCCCAATCACCAAAATGAGAAGGCCCGCGCCGGCGGCCAGCGGGACGATCCGGCACAAAGCTTTTGTAATTTCCATCGTAAAACCTGCAGGCGCAACTCTACACGATGCAGTTCAGCAGGAGCAATTTCGAACTCCTGAGCTTGGCCAGGCGGTAACTTACCACACAAAACCGACTCCTGTGAACCACAAGAGCCCAGCGATGGCAGCGCCTTGTTTCCTGCTGTGCGCGCGGTCTTGACTTACTTTCGCTTGTTCCCTACTCTTTTGTTTCAGTTTGGTTACTTGCGGGATTCTTAGTCAGTGGGCCCGGAGTTCAAGTCGCCGGCGCCCACGAGCCCTTCAGAGATGCGAGAGTGGCGGAATTGGCAGACGCACTAGACTTAGGATCTAGCGGGCAACCGTGGGGGTTCGAATCCCCCCTCTCGCACCAGCGACCATGAAAGCGCTTCCCATCCGATGAAGATCGACGTAGACATCGTGAGTCCGACTCAGAGAAAGATCCGCGTGGAGCTTCCTGGCGATGCGGTGGACAGAGAGTTCCTGCGCGCCTACGAGAACTTGGGCCGGCGCGCAAAGATCAAAGGATTTCGGCCCGGAAAGGTTCCCCGCTCCGTGCTGCAGGGATTCTACGCAGACGAGGTCAAGGGACAAGTCCTGTCTCGGCTCGTTGAGCAATCGCTCGGCGAGGTCTTCAAGGAGCGCGGGCTGAAGGTGGTCTCCGACCCTGAGGTCGCCGCGGACGCCTTGGAAGAGGGCAGGGCATTTGCTTTTTCGGCGGTGGTGGAGGTCAAGCCGGAAGTGGAGATCAAAAACTACCTCGGGCTGGAGCTCAATAAGATCAAGCTCTCCGTAGATGAAGAGCAGGTGGAGAGGACGCTCAGCCGCCTCCAGGATGCCCATGCGCAGTTGGTGCCCGTGGAGGAGCGGGATCTCGTCGAGCGAGGAGATTTTGCCACGCTTGATTTTCTCGGTTCGATCGACGGGAAACCGTTCACCGGAGGAAAGAGCGAGAATTATTTGCTGGAGGTGGGCGGTGGAAACACGCTGCCGCAGTTTGAAGAGGCGCTCATCGGGTTGAAAAAGGATAACGAACATACTATTAGTGTGCCGTATCCGGCAGATCATTTTAACAAAGAGTTGGCAGGGAAAGTGGTTTTGTTTTCCGTCACCGTTCGGGACATCAAGAAGAAGGTTCTCCCTCCTCTCGACGATGAGTTCGCGAAGGACCGTGGCGATTGCGCCACTCTCGAAGAGCTTAGACAGAAAATCCGCTCCCAATTGGAAGTCGAACTCGGAGAGTTTCAGACAGGAGAGCTCAAGGAACAACTGATGGATCGACTCGTCGAGGCCCATCCCTTCGAGGTTCCCCAGACGATGATCGAGCGTCAAGTCCGTTATTTGCTGGAGCGGCATCAAAGCCGTCAGCGATCCCAGGGTGCGGCTGCTCCCGGCGAGAGACCTTCCGGGGAAGAGCTGCGAAAGGAGCTCGAGCCCCACGCCAAGCGGCAAGTCAAGGCGACGCTTATCCTTGAGAAGGTCGCTGAGATTGAGAAGGTTGAGGTCTCGGATGGAGAGTTGCAAAAGAGAATCGAGGAGATGGCTCGCGCCGCGGGTGACAAGGCTCCGGCCTTGCGCAAGTTCTATGCGCAACGCGACGCGCGCGAGAATCTTCGGTCTCAAATGATCAGGGATGGCGCCATCGATTTTCTGCTGCAGCGGGCCGCGGTGAAAGAAGTGGAACCCCCCGTTGATGCCCGGGAGAAAAAAAGCTAGAATGTTTTTGAGCGGCAAGGAGTCATGGGAAGTATGAACTTTATCCCGATCGTGGTCGAGCAAACAGGGCGGGGAGAGCGGGCGTATGATATCTACTCGCGGCTGCTCAGGGACCGGATTGTTTTCCTGGGGACGGTCGTCACGGATGATGTGGCGAACCTCATCACCGCTCAGCTCCTTTTTCTGGAGTCGGAGGATCCGGATCGAGACATCTTCTTTTACATCAACACGCCCGGAGGGTCGGTCACGGCGGGTCTCGCTATTTACGACACCATGGAGTATGTGAGGCCACAGATCTCAACGGTGTGCGTGGGACAGGCGGCCAGCATGGGCGCCCTCCTGTTGGCTGCCGGGACAAAAGGGAAGAGATATGCCCTGCCGCATTCGCGAATCATGATCCATCAGCCGCTGGGAGGATTTCAGGGAACGGCGACCGACGTGGATATTCAGGCGCGGGAGATCCTCCGCATGAGGGAGGAGCTCAACAATATCCTGATGAAGCATACAGGCCAGAGCCTTAAGAAGATAGAAAAGGATACCGATCGAGACCTGTTCATGACCGGCAAGCAGGCTCTGGAATATGGGTTGGTGGACGAGGTGATCGTCAATCGGCCGGACAAGAAATGAAGCGGGGGTTCTATGCCAAAGCACGGTGATGAGCGTTCCGGTAATCTCGTTTGCTCTTTCTGCGGCAAGAGTCAGGATGAGGTCCGCAAGCTCATCGCGGGGCCCACGGTGTACATCTGCGACGAGTGCATTGACCTGTGCAACGATATCATCGCCGAGGAGGTCGATCACGAGGAAGCGCTAGCCTCCTCTTCCACCGTCCCCAAGCCGGCCGAGATCAAGCGGGTGTTGGACCAGTATGTGATCGGCCAGGAACGGGCGAAGAAGATACTGGCGGTAGCCGTCCACAATCATTACAAGCGGATCGACAACCAGATGGTGACGGGGGACGTGGAGCTGCAGAAGAGCAATATCCTGCTGCTCGGGCCGACCGGATCGGGCAAGACGCTTTTGGCTCAGACCCTGGCGCGCTTTCTGCAGGTTCCCTTTACCATCGGCGACGCGACCAGCCTCACGGAGGCGGGATATGTGGGCGAGGACGTAGAGAACATTATTCTCAACCTGCTCCAGGCGGCGGACTACGACGTGGAAAAGGCCCAGAGGGGAATCGTCTACATCGACGAGATCGATAAGATCTCACGCAAGTCGGAAAATCCCTCGATCACGCGGGACGTATCCGGCGAAGGCGTGCAGCAGGCGCTGCTCAAGATCATCGAGGGCACCATGGCGAGCGTGCCGCCCAAAGGGGGAAGGAAGCATCCGCAGCAGGAATTCCTCCAGGTGGACACGACGAACATTCTATTTATCTGCGGCGGCGCCTTTGTAGGTTTGGAGGATATCATCCGCAAGCGGACCGGCCGCAAGCAGATGGGCTTTGGAGGAGAGATCGAAGGGCGCGACGGTCGCCGCTCCAGCGAGCTGTTGCACGAGGTCCAGCCCGAGGACCTTCTCAAATTCGGCCTCATCCCGGAATTTATCGGCCGGCTGCCGGTGCTGGCGACGCTGGATGAATTGGACGAGAATGCGCTGGTGCGGATACTGAAGGAGCCAAAAAATGCGCTGACCAAGCAATACTGTAAGCTCTTCGAGATGGAAAGCGTCCATCTGAAGTTTACCGAAGAGGCCCTTCGCGCCATTTCCAAAGAGGCCATGAAGAGGAAATCGGGGGCGCGTGGTCTGAGGGCAATCATGGAGAACATCATGCTCGACGTCATGTACGAGATGCCTTCCCAGCCTAATATTAAAGAGGTCGTTATCTCAGAGGAAGTGGTCAGCCGAAACGAAGCTCCGATCATGGTTTATAGCAAGGCGGCAGAGAGCGCATAGGGGGGAATTATGTTGTTTCGCAGCGACAAGAAGGACGACAAGGAGAAAGAGGCGACCGGTTTTTTGACGGTGCCGCTGCTGCCACTGAGAGACATCGTGGTCTTTCCTCACATGGTGGTGCCTCTTTTCGTGGGTCGGCAGCGCTCGATCAAGGCGCTCGAAGAGGCCACGCAAAAACAGGGGCCGATCTTTCTCTCCTCGCAGAAGGATGCGAAGACCAATGAGCCGGCGGAAAACGACATTTACCGCATCGGGGTGCTCGGCAGCGTCGTTCAGATGCTGAAGCTCCCTGATGGGACCGTGAAGGTGCTGATCGAAGGCAAGAAGCGGGCCCAGGTCATGCGCTTCTTGAGTCATCCGGACTTTTTCCTGGTCGAGGTGGATGAGGTCGCGGAGGTGGCGGAGGTGGCGGAGAAGAACACAGAAGTGGAAGCCCTGATCCGCGAGGTTCACACGACGTTTGAAAACTACGTCAAGCTCAAGAAAAAGATCCCTCCGGAGATGGTCATGTCCGTATCCTCGATCGACGACCCGGCTCGCCTCGCCGATACGATCGTGACGCATCTCGGCATCAAGATCGAGGACCGGCAGAACCTTCTGGAGACCCTCAACGCAGCCGAGCGGCTGGAGAAGGTCCTGGGCCATATGCGCGCCGAGATCGAGATTCTCGAGGTCGAGCGACGCATCCGCTCGCGGGTCAAGAAACAGATGGAGCGCTCGCAAAAAGAGTATTACCTCAACGAGCAGATGCGCGCCATTCAGAAGGAGCTTGGCGAAAAGGACGAGTTCAAGAACGAGATCCAGGAGATCGAGGAGAAGATCAAGCAGAAGAAGCTCTCGGCTGAGGCTAAAGACAAGGTCGAAAAAGAACTCAAGAAGCTCAAGATGATGTCTCCGATGTCTGCCGAAGCGACCGTAGTCAGGAATTACATTGAATGGATCCTGAGCCTGCCCTGGAATGAGTTCACCGATGACAAGCTCGACATCAAAGAGGCCGAGAGGGTGCTGGAAGAGGACCACTATGGCTTGGATAAAGTCAAGCAGCGGATCCTGGAATACCTCGCCGTGCAGAGCCTCGTGGGCAAGATGAAAGGGCCGATTCTCTGCCTGGTTGGGCCTCCGGGAGTTGGCAAGACCTCGCTCGGCCGCTCCATCGCCCGGGCCACGGGGAGGAAGTTTGTCCGGGTTTCCTTAGGAGGAGTTCGGGATGAGGCGGAGATTCGCGGCCATCGGCGCACTTACATTGGAGCGCTGCCGGGCAAGATCGTCCAGTCCATGAAGAAGGCTGGCTCAAGCAACCCGGTCTTTCTCATGGACGAGGTGGACAAGATGTCCACGGACTTTCGCGGCGACCCCTCTTCAGCCCTGCTGGAGGTTTTGGACCCGGAGCAGAACTTTGCGTTTAACGATCACTATCTGGACTTGGATTACGATCTCTCCAAGGTCATGTTTATCACGACCGCCAATACGCTCGACCGCATTCCGCGTCCGCTGCAGGACCGCATGGAGATCATCCGGATCGCCGGCTACACGGAACTGGAGAAACTGAACATAGCGAAGAGGTATTTGGTGACGAAACAGCGAGAGGCCAACGGCCTCAGCCCGGAGAATGTCCTTTTTACCGACAGCGCGATCCTCGGCCTGATCCGCCACTACACTAAGGAGGCCGGGGTGAGAAACCTGGATCGTGAGCTCGCCTCGATCTGCCGCAAGGTTGCTGTGGAGGTGGTCAAAAAAGACCGGAATGCCAAGATTCAGGTGGGCGCCAAGAGTCTCCACAAGCATTTGGGCGCGCCGAAATTCCGCTACGGCAAGGCCGAGGAAGAGCAGCGTATTGGCATGACCACGGGTCTGGCATGGACCGAGCTTGGCGGGGAGTTGCTCGCCACGGAAGTGACGATCATGCCCGGTAAGGGGCAACTCATCACTACGGGCAAGCTCGGCGACGTGATGCAAGAGTCGGCGCAGGCGGCCATGAGTTATGTCCGCTCGCGCGCGCTGGAACTCGGGCTGGAGAAGGATTTTTACCAAAAGGTGGATGTGCACATTCACGTGCCCGAAGGCTCCATCCCCAAGGATGGTCCGTCCGCTGGGATTACCATGGCTACCTCTCTGGTCTCGGCCCTCTGCCGAATCCCAGTGCGCCATGACCTGGC
>JAHFAP010000164.1 GCA_023250495.1 Deltaproteobacteria bacterium
GCGGTTGATGCCGATCGTCTTGCCGCGAAGCTGGTGCGGCTCCTTGATCTCAGGGCGGGAGATGAGCTGCATCGGGAGCTTATTTTCCAAGGTCGCGACGATCACCACCGGCGCGCCGCGGGCCGCGCCCAATATCGCCGAAGAAGCCGCAGTTTGAGTGAGCTGAATGCTTCCTCCAAGCAACGCCTGAATGTTCGGCGAGCCCGCCTGGATCAAAATGATTTCCAGATCGACTCCGTACTTCTTGCTGAAGCCCAATTCCTTATTGACCCACAGAGGAAGCTGGTAGCCGGCGGTGCCGCCGTAGCTCACCAGAAAGCGAGTCGCCTCGGCGGCTAGTCCGAAGCGCGGAAGCGTTGCAGAAGCTAGAAGAAGAATCGTCAAGATCATGAGATCTCTCAGACGTTTTCTTTTTGCATTCATGATTTTCACCTTTCGTTAGAAAGAACTAAGTTTGCGAACCCAACTCACTGGCCACTGGAGCAAATCGCGGAAAAAGGCGCAGCGCGTTGAGTCGCTCCGCGGCCGAGCGAGAGTCGGCGTCGAAGCCATCGTATTCTTCCCAATGGTCTATTTCGGATTGTAATCTCTCCCCGTAGACGAACGGAAGGTCCGTGCCCCAGAGGATGTGCGTTGAGTCGACCAGCTCCTGCAGAGAGCGCAGCGCATAGGCCGCGGTGGTGCTGGCCGTCTCGTAGTACAACGATTGGAGCGTGGGGATCACCTCGGTGACTCCTTTGGCATTCCGATGGCCTTCGAGCGTCGAGATTCTGTGGGCGAGATAGGGGACGGCGCCGCCACCATGAGCGACGATCAGGCGGATACCGGGACAGCGCCGCAGCGTGCCGGTAAAGACCAGATTGACGATGGCGCGGGTGGTGTCGAGGACATATTCGACGACGTAGGGGGGCACGCGCAAGCGCGTTTCCTCGGGTGCTTCGCAATGGCTCGGGTGCAGAAAGAGCACCGCTTTCCGCCGGTTGAGCTCTTCGAAAACAGGATCGAACAACGGATCTCCCAAGTACTGCCCGCCTGCGCTCGAAAAAAGGCCGACGCCGTCGAGGCGCAAGACGTCGAGCGCGTAAGCCAACTCTTTGAGCGCGCCGTCGACGTCGGGGAGGGGAAGGACGGCAAAGGCGCCGAACCGCGAGGGATAGTCGCGCACCAGTCCCGCCTGAAACTCGTTGCAGGCCCGGGTGACTTTACGGAGCCGATCCGGATTTGTTAAGACCACGCGGGGAGTGAGCGAGGTTATCGCCGTCCGGATCTTCCAGCCATCCATCGCCCGCAGTTGCGCGTCGGCATCCGGGACTTTGATCGGCATGGAAGCATCCGCATATTGCGGCGGCACGACATGGTGGTGCACGTCGATGCGCCAATTCCCCGTTGAATCCTGGCTCATAGGCTCAACGCTTCCGGCCTAGCTCCTTTTCGGCGGAATCACCGGGAGCAGCAAATAGGAAGCCTTGTCTCCTCCGGCGTAGATCGTGTTCTCCGCGCCCGCGTTGTAGTCCGCGTGGTAGTGGGTGTAGGGCGCGCTGCCGATGCCGTCGCGCGGCTGAATGTCGAGGCGCAGGCGGTGTCCCTTCTTCAGCACGATGCAGGTCGGCCAGATTTCGACCTGGCACTCGACCGGCTCGTCAGGCTTGAGCCACCAGCGCTCATCGTGCGCGTGATAGGGGCGGTAGGTGAGCGAGCGCGCGGGGTCGAGCTTGCGGTGCGAAGCGCGCAGCCAACCCTTCGTCAGCGGGACCGGCTGGCCTTGCGACCCGACCTCGAACACGTCTTTTCCGTCCGTCCCGATGTTGCGAAGCGTCGCGAAGATGTCCATGTCCTCCGAGGTGCTGGCCACCCACACCACGAGCACGATCGGTCCGGTAACCTCGGTCTCCTGCTCCATCGGCGGAGTCTCGAACGAAACGCCTTGGCCGGTGCTGTCGTGGCCATGCGCCGCGGACGCGCCGCTCGCTGAGTAGGTGAGCTTGGCGGACTTTTGCGGCGGCGTCGATACGAGCCGGCCCGCAGTGGCGTTCGCATGCCCCGACGACTCGCGCTCGATCTTGAGATACATCTTGGTCCACTCGGTGCGGGCGATCGGCCACTCGTTCTCGAAGCGAAACTCATACCGCTTGCTGCCGCCGCCGGTGCGGATCTCGAGCTTGACCGGCGGCTCGTCCATGATTCCGCTGTCGATGCCCTTGAGCCAGTAGTCGAACCAGCGCAACTGGTCGATCCGTCCTTCCTCCGCGTAGAACGCGTGGAAATGCGTGCCGCTGTGAATTCTCAGCTTCTTGCGCTTGGATGCGGCGCACAGGAAGGCTTCGGTGTTGCCGCGCAGGTGCAGAGCGAACGAGGTCCAATTGCCGGCGCTGTAGAGCGGCACCGTGATCTTCTCCCACTGGGCGCTGCACATGCGCCAGTACTCGGAATCGAGGTCGTGGCGCATGCACTGCCACAGCATGTCGTTGCGGAAGGCGTCCGGATTGTAGCTGCGCGCCCGGCCGAGCAAGTGGTGCGCGGTCTGCATGGTATGCCAGTTGGAGATGAAGCCCATCGCGAAGATGCCGCCGTGATAGATCTGGTCCCGGTACTGGTCGGCCCGGCCTTCCCACGGGAGAATCGCCTTCAGCGAGGGCGGCTGCAGATTGGCGACGCGCCACTGAGAGGCCGCGTGGTACGAGATGCCGAGCGTGCCAATGTTGCCCGAGCACCACGGCCGCTTGGCGATCCACTCGATCGCGTCGTAAAAGTCCAGCGCTTCCTGGTAGGAACTCGGCTCCGATTGGCCGGGCGATTTGCCGGAGCCGCGCGCGTCCACGCGCACCAGCACGTAACCGCGCGGACACCACCACAGCGGATTGGCGGTCTCCCAATTCATGTACGGATTGGGCTTTTCCTCCAGGTCGGGCGGCGGCGCCCACAGCTTGTCCTTCTGATAGACGCTGATGTTCATGATGGCGGGAAAGCGCTCGCCGGCGCTCTCGGGCCGGAACACGTCGGCGTAGAGGAGCGCGCCGTCCCGCGTCGGGATCTGTACGTCCTTCTCGACGATCAGCTTGTAATCGCGCGGTTCGGAAACCCGGGGGGATTGAGCGGTCATTCTTCTTCTCCAGCTTGGCGCTTGACGCTCACGCCTTCACTCCTCATACGGGGGAACTCATTGATTCCTGATCTTCTACCATTGGCCATATGGATTCGTCCAACACGTTTTTTTATCTCGTAAAAATCTTGAGTTTCTCGGCAGGAAGCCGCACGTACACACGGCCGCCTGCCTCCAACCGTCGATCGACGCTGGTGGTCTTGCCGCGCATCTTTTTCCCATTGGCGGACAGATGATAAACCGTGATGTCTCCGAGGAAGAGTTGAGACTCGAGCTGAGCGGAGAACTCGTTGCTCAAACCACTGGGGTCGCGCGAAAGAGAGACATCCTCGGGCCTGATCGCGACGATCACTTCTCTCGGCGCGCCGTCCGGGACGGCGCAATGCACTACTCCAAGATCGGTTTTGACACAACCATCATTTTGCACGGTGCCTTCGAATTCGTTCATGGAGCCTAAAAATTCCCCCACGCTCCGGCTCAGAGGGAAATGGTACAGATCCTGGGGACCACCGGTCTGCAAAATCTTTCCCGCACTCATAACGGCTATTCTATCGGCCAATGCCATCGCCTCGACCTGATCATGAGTCACATAGAGAACGGTGATGCCGAGTTTTTTTGCCAGGCCCCTGATCTCATCCCGAACCTCCTCCCTCAGCCGGGCGTCCAGGTTGCTGAGCGGCTCGTCCATGAGGAGAACTCTAGGCTCGACGGCCAACGCCCGCGCAAGGGCCACCCTCTGCTGTTGACCCCCGCTCAGAAAAGGCACCGGCCTGTCCTCGATACCTGAGAGCTGGACCAATTCAAGTGCGCCCATAACTCTGTCCCGGACTTTGGATCGTGCCAGCCTTCTCTTGCCGTTCGTTAGAGGGAAGGCCACGTTATCGAACACGGTCATGTGCGGCCACACCGCATAGGACTGAAAAACCATGCCAATCCCTCTATCCTCTGGAGGGACGAAAATACCCCGCTCTGCCGAGCTGACCATCTGCTCGCCTAAGAGAATCTCTCCCGCTTCCGCCTTTTCCAGGCCGGCAACGCATCTGAGCAGCGTGGTTTTGCCGGACCCGCTCAGCCCCAGGAGAACGAAGAACTCTTTCTCGTTCACATGCAAATCAACCTGATCGACCGCTCGGACGGCATGAGCGCCGCTTTTGAAAGTCTTCGTGAGTGAATGGATTCCGATCACTGGCCGACCCTGAGCCGAAATAATTTTCTATCCCACGTCATGCAATTTCCCTCTCCCGCTTGCGGGAGAGGGCGAGGGTGAGGGCAGAAATGCAAGTGCACCACCCTCACCTTTATCCTCTCCCTCCAAAGGAGGGCGAGGAAATTATTTGGACTGACTTTGACCATCACAGCCCCGAGAAGGTTTCTGAACCGACCGATCATACCGACGACGCGATATGTTGCTGGCGCCGGGCATAGAACCAGAAGCTCGCCACGAGCGGCGACATGATTGCCATCATCACCACAGCGATGGCCGCCGCGTCGCCCAGTCCGCCGCCATGCCACTGTCCCCAGATATAGGTGGAGAGGACCTGACTTTTCGGCGAAGCCAAGAGGACCGCCATGGTGAGCTCACGATACGCCGAAAGGGAGGTCCATATCCAGGCATAGACTACTCCCGGGCGGATCAACGGCAGAATCACCTTCCAAAGGATGCGAAATGTGGAAACCCCTCCTACCTGAGCCGCTTCCTCCAGCTCGCGATGGACCTGAATCATGCTATTGTTCAGAACCCTCGTGCCAAAACTGATCCAACAAATAACGTACACCGCCAAAAGCACGAAGATCGTTCCATACAATGGAATCACATCTGAAACGAGAAGGGCAAAATAGGCGATGGCCAGGGCAAAAAGCAGGTGAGGCACGGGGTGGGGCAGGAAGGCTATCGCATCTAGGAGAACTCTCCCTCGCATGCGCGAGCGGGTGACAATCCACGAGATGGCGGAACTGATCACCACGATCAGCGTGGGGACTGCTACCATGAGGAGCAACGTATTCAAACCTGCGCGCAACAGGGCATGATCAAATGCAACAGCGGTGTAGCGCTCGAAGGAAGCAACGGAGAGAGCTTGCCGGGACGGGATCTGAACATAAGGGAGAAGCGATACCCAGAAGATAGCCAGCAGCGGCAGAATAAAGGCCAGCAGGAGATAGAGAGCCAGCAGCCCCCAACCCAGGAGCCACCAGCGCCCCAGCTCCACGAGCCGGGACTGATAAGATTTTCCCGAGATGATTTGATATCGGTGGCTTTGTCTCAAGGCTGTGAAATACGGAATCATCAGAACTAAAGAAAGACCGACCATGATCGTCCCGTACGCGCCGCTTAATCCGTACCGCGGGAGACCTTCGTTTGGGTTGATCATAAAGTAAACAGCCGTGCTGAAGGTAAAGATATTGTTCGCCATGCCGATCACGGCCGGAACGTCGAAGGCGGCAATCGCAACGGTCAACATCCAAATGACGGCGGAAAATAAAGCGGGCCATACCAGAGGCAGCTCGACGCGAAGGAGAGTTCTCAACTTGCTCACCCCATGGATGCTGGCGGCTTCAACCAGGGCGGGATTCATGCTCCGCAAGGCCGCGGAGATCATCACGTAAGCCAGAGGGGCCAAGGTCAACCCTTCGACGAAACCGATTCCCGGCACCGTTGCAATGTTCAACGGATTGTTTTTAAGTCCAAAGAGCTGCATCAAAAAAATGTTGATGACCCCTATGCGCGGGTGGAGCAGAAACACCCAGCCCATGGCCTTTAGAAACGTAGGGAAAAGAATTCCGATGCTTAGAAGACTCATGGCCAGGGCTTTACAGGGCAGGTCAGTCCGCTCAATAAACCAGGCGAAGACAAATCCCAAGGGGACTGAGACGGCGATGGTTACGGCGGAAAACTCCAACGTCGTCACCATGACCCGATAACTGTAAGGGTCGGTGAGTAACGAGATGTAGTTGCCGAGCGTGTATGAAAACGGTTGCCCGGGAACCCCGGTCCTCAGGCTCATCCACACGACCGTCGCCAGCAGGCCGAGAATCGACAGCGCCGAGAGCCCCGCGACGCCCAGGAGCAAAAGCTTGGACCCATCGACGTAAGGGATTCTTTTTTTCACTGCTGCAGCATCTTGCTTAGCTCTTCCTTAAACTGCAACCCACCCTCCTCGCCCTTAAGGTAATAAGCGATCGAATCCTTCGGCTGCTGGAGGAGAATGCGAGTATCTCGAAGATACTTTGCCATGATGGTTCCTTCCACCAAGTGGGACGAGCGAAACTCGTGTTTTTCGAGGATGGCTTGGGCTTCTTTCGAGACCATAAAGGCGACGAATAACTTCGCCAGGTTGGGATGGGCCGAATTTTTCGGCACGCCCAACTGAAAATAGGACGGAAGGACCGGGGTTGAACCGAGAACAGCAACCAGGGGCGCTCCTTTGGCTTGCCACAACCACATTTGCTCTACAGCACCGCCCATATTGGCCGCGATGGGGAACTCGCCGCTGACAACCCGCTCCTCCTCGCTGTACCGCAGGCGGCCTCCGCTTAGGGCCACCAGCTTACGTGTGAAATCTTTTATCTTCTCCTCGCTCCAAATCATCGACAACTCGACCAGCCAGGAGACGTAAGGCGGAATCGCCAATTTCCCCGCCCAAGCGGGGCTCAGGCGCGGATCCACCAAGTCGTCGTAAGTTTTTGGCGCTTTCTCTTTAGGAACGAGTTTCGAGTTGTAGATAATGCCACGCAGAGAAGTGAAGATCAGCACCCCCTCGTAGGGAAAAATCTCCATCTCCTTAGTGATCCAAGGAAAAAGACCGGACCAGTTGACTTGCTCTAACGCCTTCTCTTTGTGCAGCAAGGAGAAGTGGGATTGAGACCCATGGTAGATATCTGTGGATGACTTGGCGCCGCTCTTTAACTCCGTGATGACCCGCGCCGCCATCGCATTCATTT
>JAHFAP010000165.1 GCA_023250495.1 Deltaproteobacteria bacterium
TTCTCAAGACGGGAACTCTCTCCTGAGCAGCATCGCGGCCACTTTATGGTTCCTCTATCCTGATTCTTACGAGGAGAAGCTGGCGCCGCTCAGGCCTTACTTCTTCAGCGAAATCTGATCTAGCGATATCCCTTCGAAGCGCACGGCATCGCCCACGTCGATCCCTTGGCGCCTGGCAAGGCCTCCCCTGATCTCAAGCACGAACTGGCTGGGCGTTTCTACGGACCGGGTTGTCGTCGAGAATGGCACCGCGCCGTAGACGATCCCGGCGATCCTCATGTTGCTTCCAATAAAGATCATGTCCAAAGAAATCGGCGTGTTCTTCATCCAGAAGGTTTGTGCGCCTTCAGCGGGAAACAGAAACAGCATGCCCTGATCGTCGCCCAGCTCGCGGCGGTACTGCAGCCCCAGCTCTCTCTTGGCCGGGGTATCGGCAACCTCTACGCGCACCGCGTACTCTTTGCCGCTTTTGGTCGAGACGATCACGCGGGGATCGGACCGGCAGCCAAACAGGCTCACTGCCAGCGGCAGGAGACAAACGGCCGCGAACCTGGCACGGAAACGACTTGTCTTTAGATTAAGTCTAATACGACGATCAGGTTTGATGGGTATGCCTTATTTTCGTAGATTATTTGCCACAATCTCGGCGATGTCTAAAATCTCGGGCGCAGACTGTTCATCCTGCGCCGCCTCTTCGGTGAACATGCGCATGCAGAAGGGGCAACCTGTCGCCACGGTTCGCGCCCCTATCCCTTTAAGCTCGCGGTAGCGATTGGAAGCAACCCGCTCCCGGCCGCGCTCTTCTTCCTTCCAGAACTGGGCGCCTCCTGCTCCACAGCAAAAACTGTTGCTTCGGTTTCGAGCGGGCTCGGTCAGCTTGACGCCCACGGATTCGATCACCTGGCGTGGCTCATCGAAAATCCCATTGTGCCTCCCCAGGTAGCACGGATCATGATAGGTGGCGGCGCCGTCTGAGTTTGGCCGGAGACTCAATTTTTTTGCCTTGATCAGCTCGTTGATAAACTCGCTGTGATGCTTGACGACATAGTTGCCGCCGAGCTGAGGGTACTCGTTCCGCAGGGTGTGGAGACAGTGCGGGCAGGTCGTGACAACAAGCTCAGGCTTGAGGGCATTCAGGGTCTCGACATTTTCTGCGGCAAGCTGAGAGAAGAGATATTCATTGCCGGCCCGGCGCGCCGCATCGCCGGTGCACTTCTCCTGCAGGCCGAGCACGGCCCAGTTCACCCCGGCGGCATTCAAGATCTCGGCCATGCTGCGCGCGATCTTCTGGGCGCGAGGATCGAAGGAAGCCGCGCATCCTACCCAGTAGAGGACGTTGGGACGAGAGTTCTGCTCAACCGTGGGAACTGCAAAGGGAAGATTTTGGGTCCACTCCAGACGGCTTTCGTGCGCCATCCCCCATGGATTCCCCACTTGCTCCATGCCGCCGAAGGCCTTCTTGAGGGCGTTCGGAAACTCAGCCTGCATCAGCACTCTCTCGCGCCGGACATCTATGATGTGGAGCATCTGCTCGTTGCCCACCGGACAAACTTCAACACAAGCGTTGCAGGTCGTGCAGGCCCAGGTCGCCTCCTCATTCAGGGCGAAATCCAGCAGCGGCCGCGGACTCTCTTTACCGGCGCTGAATTCGCGGCGGATGCGGTTCAGCTCATAGCGTTCGTTGATGAGAATCGCCGCCGGACTTAAAGCCTTGCCGGTAACGTAAGCCGGGCAAACTTCCTGGCAGCGGTTGCACATAATGCAACTGTACGCATCCAACAGCCGCGGCCAGGGGAGCTCTTCTAACTTGGCCGCTCCAAAAGACTCTTCCTTCTCGAAATCCATCGGCTCCAGCGCGCCCGGGTTCTTCTTCTTCAGCGCCAGATTGATCGGGGCCATGAGGAGGTGGATGTGCTTGGAGCGAGGAAAATAGGGGAGGAAAAGCAGGATGGAACCCAATGCGCCCCACCAGAAGAGATGCTCGAGAGCTATAACTGCGCTCTGATTCGCGCCTGCAAAGATCGCGGCGAAGGCGGAGCCGACGGGCTGATAAGGATCGACTCCCTCCTCAGCGAGCTGGGCCGACTTGGAGAGCAGGCGGCTGCCCACATGGATGAAAATAAAAACCGCGACGATAGTTGAGTCTCTGAGGATGCCTGCCCTTGCATCCTCATGCAGCGGGACATTGGAGGCAAAGACAAAATCCTGGGGTTGCGCTAGAAAGCGGCGGAGCGCCAGTCCCAGAATCCCGACAAGCACTCCCGTTGTGAGGAGATCAGCAACCAGATTGAACGGGTTCCATACGGTCCCTCGCGCGCGGAACGGGAAGAATCCTTCCAAGGTATCGACGACATTCACGAGGAAGTAATAGACAAATCCATAAAAGACGAGCGCGTGAAGCACGGAGATCAGCGGCCGTCTTTTAAACACAGTCCTTTGGCTGAGGACGGTCCAAAGGGCATGGAGGACGCGCTCGGGCAAATGGTCGAAGCGGTCTTCAGGTTTTCCGCGCCGGATCGTCTTGTAGACCTCGTAGAAGCCGGTGCCCGCAAAATAGAGCGAGCCAAAGGCAAGAGCTAGAAAGAGAATCTTTTCTATGGTCGTAAGCACAGCCGGATCTCGTTAGCTCCTCGGATGCCGACGGAAGGAAGAACCGCTAGGGCTGGCCCGGCTAGCGCTGGTAGCCGAGGCGGTTGGAGAGTTGGCTTCCTCCGTTAGTAATCAGCGGCACAATCTCCTTTTCGATGCGTTGCGGAGTCAAACGGTGCGCCGGTCCGGCGATCGTGAGACTTCCAACCAGGCTGCGAGTATAGTCGCGGATCGGCACCGCGACCGCCATCACCTCCTCCATGAACTCCCCGTTATCCGTAGCATACCCGGCCGCGCTGATCTCCTTGAGCTGGCGTAAAAGCAGCTCGCGGTCAACGATCGTTTTATCCGTGTACCGCGGCAACTTTTCTGGGAGGCTCTTGCTCAAAGCCTCGCCCGACTCAAACGCCAGATGCACCTTTCCCGGGGCCGTGCAATGCAGCGGCAGAGTTCGCCCGATCAACGACACCACGCGTACTGGATTTTCCGGCTCCACGAAATCGAGAGGGACGATCGCCGGCCCCTTCTTCACAGCGACATAACAGCTTTCGTTGGCGGACCTCGCCAGCTCCTGCAGCGTAGCCTTGGCCTGGAGGAGAAAGCCCATCTGATTCAAATAGATCTGGCCCAGTTGAAGGCACTTGAGCCCGAGGCGATAGTTTTCCGTCGCTTTGTTCTGCTCGATATAACCGCGCGCCTCCAGCGTGGCGAGCAGACGAAAAATATTATTTTTGTGCAGCTTCAACCTCTTGCTTAACTCCGTCACGCCGATCTCATCCACGTTCCCGGTAAATTGCTCCAGGACATCGAGGGCATGCGACACAGACTGGATTGCGTAGTTGGCCTTTTCTCGCCGCACTATCTTTCCTCTTTCCTCCGGAAAAAGTCAGACACGCGCCCGTAGGTATTATACAGGGCGCCAGCAGAAAACTGTTTTAACTTATTCCGGAAGCTCGCGAGTTGTCAAATTCCCATTAGACGAAGCTATTTGAATTTGGTCGGGACCTTGTCCCAGTCCTTGAGGAACTTTTCGATCCCAATGTCGGTCAAGGGATGTTGCGTCAATTGTTTGATCACGGCAAAAGGCATCGTTGCCACATGCGCCCCCATGAGGGCCGCCGTCAAGACGTGGATCGGGTTGCGGATGCTCGCTACCAGGACCTCGGTGGGAAAATTGTAGTTGGCAAATATCTTCAGGATCTGGCCGATGAGATCCATGCCGCTCTGGGATATGTCATCGAGGCGGCCGACAAACGGGCTGACGTAGGCCGCGCCCGCCTTGGCTGCGAGAAGCGCCTGGACCGGCGAAAAACAGAGGGTGACATTGGTCTTGATGCCCCTCTCTTTCAAAAGTCGAACCGCCTTCAATCCCTCGGCGGTCAGAGGGACCTTGACGAGCACGTTCTTGCCGTAGCGCATGAGATCTTCGCCTTCCCGCGCCATGCCGGCGGCATCCGGGCTCACCGTCTCAAGACTGATGGGTCCGGAGACCAAAGAGCAGATCTCGCTTACCACCTCTTTGAAGCCGCGCCCGGTCTTTGCGATCAGCGAGGGGTTGGTGGTCACGCCGTCGATGAGGCCGAGGCTGTGAGCCTCACGGATTTCTTGGATGTCCGCGGTATCGATAAAAAATTTCATGGGCTCAGCTCCTTAGAATAGTTATTTACCACTGTTTCAAACAATTGCCAATGAAATTTTCTCCGCTCGTTCACCCGCTTGACCTTTTTGGGCCAGAATGTGTAAAGATTGTTGCCATGAAAGTCGGCTCCAAAGGATACTACGGGCTTCTAGCGCTGACTGACTTGGTCCAGAACACCAGGGGGCGACAGCTCGTTCAGGTGAAGGAGATTGCGCGACGCCAGAGAATTCCTGAGGAGTATCTCGGCCAGATCATGGTGCTGCTCAAGCGCGCCAACTTGGTGCATGGAGCCAGAGGCCCGGGCGGCGGCTACCGCCTCGCCCGCGCTGCCGAAAGCATCAGCGTGGCCGAAGTCTTGAAGGCGCTGGAAGGGCCTCTCATGGGAGTCGACCTGAGGAACCCGAGAGACCGCTTGGCAAGCCCTCCAGCCGCGCAAAGGCTCATCGAGGCCTGGACGCGGGCGGTGGAAACAGCCGAGAAAATGCTTGAAGAAGTGAGCGTCGCCGACCTCTGCAGGCCCGACGACAGAAGCCAGATGTACTACATCTAAATCAATTTTGAATTTTGAGTGTTGAATTTTGAATTTGGGATTTCAATTCAAACCATGGCTACCACATCAGGGCGGTTCAGGAGCTGCTAGGCCACCGGGACGTAAAGACTACAATGATTTATACGCACGTTCTGAACCGAGGCGGCCGAGGGGTGAATAGCCCCGCTGATCGACTATGATGGTTGGATCTTGAGCTGGCGGAGCGCTGCGTATCGCCGCTGTGCTCTGTCGAAGAGTTGAGTGAGCGGTTGCGGGGCAACGCCAGCGAGCGTCGGCCGAGATAGGCTGCGGGCGGTTAGGGAAATAGGCTGCTCAATCCGGCGGTGTTTCGCGGCCAGCAGGTTGTTGACATGTTGAAGTAGCTAGCGGATATTGCAACCGATTCGGATTTGATTGGTGGAGCCGTGTTAGGAGATAGGCCGACCGGCATTTGTCGCGTCCTAAAGCGGCTCACCTATTAGTTATGTCCCAGACGGAGGCAGTGGTGATTAATCGGAGGTTGCTTAGAGGCGGTTGCCACTGCGGTAAAGTCAAGATTGAATTTGAAACCGCTATTAGCCCTGCGGACTTTACTCCTCGGGCTTGTGATTGCTCGTTCTGCTTGAAGCATAGCGCGTCGTATATCTCGGATCCGGACGGAAGTCTTTCCATTGAGGCGAAGGGATTGGACACGATCAGCGAATATCGTCAGGGCTCGGAAAGCGCTAGATTCTTAGTATGCCGTTGCTGCGGTGTCCTGGTGGCTGTTGTGTTTGATGACGACTCGGGTTGTTACGGTGCCGTAAATTCGAGATGCATAGAGGATGGCGTGGTGTTCGGAGCGCTTCAAGTGGTCTCTCCTCAGAAACTCGGCGGTGAAGAAAAGAGGGGACGGTGGGCGAAGCTTTGGACTCCACGGGTTAAATTGAAGGTATCTGGTACATAACATTTAGTTCGAGCGGACGCGGCAAACCGGCCGCGCCGCTCAACAAAACGTTGGGCGTCAAGAGCAGGCAACGTACGCTTTCAACCCAAGCAGTAGATGAGCCCCTTCGGTAGGCTGACATCCAGTGAAGGAAAGGCGGCCATTCCCAGCGAGTTATAGATGCCAATGTACAAGAACCGCGTACCAATGGACCCGGCTACCGAGCTTCGGCGGTACACCACACTCGACGCCCTTGTGCAGATACTGCGAAATCGGCAGCTGCGATTGACGCGCGTGGATAAATTTCAGGACCCCTTCGAAGGCTCCGTTCCCACGAGGCAAATCGACGACCAAGTTCCAATTTTCTCTAGCAGGAACGCGGTCCAGATGATGAGTTTGGCTGCATATTATCCGAGCATGAGCATGCCACCCCGTCGATCTCTGGATCCATGGACAGAAATGACGCTGCGGCGGCGAGCCAAGACCCGCTCCGCCCATGCTAGCTGCTGGACAGCTGGCCATGAGTCGGAAGCGATGTGGCGGTTGTACTGCCGAGATCGTGGCCCGGAAGGCCAAGGCGTCGCGTTGCGAAGCACCTTGGGGAAAATTGAGGCGTCCGTCGCGCGCCACGATCTATTTGTGAGCCCGATTAGGTATCGCTACTACCATGAAGGCGATGCGTTTGACGATGAACTCGACCCATTCATGCATAAACGCATGGGATTTGAGCACGAACGCGAGGTGCGGCTGCTCAAGTATGACGATAGCCACTACATCGAGTTGGCGGCTGCCCTCACGAGTGGCGATCCGGCCAGAGCCACGCCACCGGAACTGCCCGAGCATATCTTTCTCGAATGGTCCCCGGCGGCGGTCATCGAGAGGATAACGATTAGCCCGTACGCGGACGAGTCCTACGAGAAGAAGGCAAGAGACGCAATCGCATCAATTGATCCTTCCATCATCGACAGACTTGAACTGTCTGTACTCAGTGAACGCCGCTACGCCCCACAGTTCTGAAGCGCAGTGACGCATATGGCACGACATCGGAGTTGAGTCGCACGCGTTGATGGTGCAACGGAATCGACGCCCAACATCGCGCTGCAGGGGGCGCAGGCGTTAGAAAAATGACCAGGCCAGAAAACAGCGCGAGCGAGCCTCTCTTGACCCTGACCGCCAATTAGGCTACAAAGTGGACGATGACACGGCTGGAAAAAAATAATGCCTCGGGATGGTGGCGGCGGCAATTTTCCCGGCGTCTGCCGCTTGGCTAGCTCCAGCCCTTATTCGTGATTTGAAAAGGCCATAGGCAGACAGTCCTATGGCCTTTTTGTTTTTGTAGGATTTAAGGA
>JAHFAP010000023.1 GCA_023250495.1 Deltaproteobacteria bacterium
ATCGCTTCGACGTTTCGAGGATTCCCGAAATGCCGAAATGGCTTGGAGGAGGAAATGGGGTGGCCTCTTTCCTTACGATCTTCGAGCCATAAGGTCGTCGGGGTCGCCTGTTGAATCTTGAATTCAGATTATCACGCACCGGCGTCCACGTTTTCGCAATTCCGAAAATAAGAAAATATCGCCAGATACTCATCAGGTTGGGGGCTTGAATTTTGAATCAGGTGTCTGCTAGGGATGGCGCTAGAGAACGGGGAACAAGAAGGGCGCAACACCTTAGACTATGGAGTATGGACTTCACCTCGCGGTCTCCGACCCCGCAGTAAAGCCCGAACAGCTGATCCGCTTCGTCCAACGGGCCGAGGAGTTGGATTTTTTCTGCGTCACCGTCGCCGATCATATCGTCATTCCCAGAAACATCGCTTCCCCCTATCCTTATACTTTGGACAAGAAGTATCCCGGCCACGGTCATCACCTCGAACAAGTCACGGTCATGTCAGTTCTTGCCGGCGCCACTCAACGCATCCGTCTCGTCACCAGCGTCATGATCGCCCCTTATCGCCATCCTGTCGTTGTCGCCAAGATGCTTTCAACCCTGGACTTCCTTTCGCACGGCAGGGTAATTCTTGGATTGGGGGTCGGTTGGATGAAAGAGGAATTCGAGCTCGTTGGTGCGCCGCGGTTCGAGGATCGTGGTCGCGTTACGGACGAATACATTAGAGCTTTCAAAGAGCTTTGGACCAAGGAGAGTCCCGCCTTTGAGGGCGCCTATTGCAGATTTTCCGAGTTGACATTTTTACCCAAGCCGGTGCAGAAGCCCCACATTCCGATTTGGATCGGAGGACACAGCAAGCAGGCCCTGCGACGCGCCGCCGAGTTGGGGGATGGATGGCATCCGATAGGAGGCGTGCCGACCGTGCCCCTGGAGCCGGACGACCTCAGGAGGAGTCTGGAGACACTCGCGCACTACGCTGAGAAGGCGGGGAGAAATCCGAGAGAGATCACAGTAGCTTTTAAGGCTTCGCTTTTCGATCGGGCGATGGAAAGTCGCGCAGGGCGACGAAGACGATTTATCGGCGGCACGGAGCAGATCGCCTCTGACGTACGGGACTATCAAAAGGCCGGCGTGGACTGTCTCATCCTCGATGTCCGGACTCCCGATCCAGCGCAAACTCTAGAGCGATTGGACTGGTTGGCCCAAGAAGTGCTCCCTATGGTCTAGTCGTCGGGGTTCGACGTGAAAAGGACCGGATTCTTCTACTGGCATGCGATCACTGATGGCGGAGGGTCTATGAGAACAAAACGGGTCTATTTCAAGAGAGTCGGTCTCTTAACGCTGGCGCTTTTGTTCCTGTACGGTCACGGCGCGGCCCAGGAAAAGATCACGGTCTCCTACAGCTCGGTGGACGCTCCCAGCGCCAATTGGTATATCGCGCAGGAGAAGGGGCTTTATCAAAAATACGGCCTGGACGCGGAGTCGATCTTCATTCCCAGCTCCACGACCAATGTCACGAGCTTGGTTGCAGGCTACGTCAAGGTCGGCAACGGCACGGGCGGCAGCATCGCCAACGCCGCGGTCGGCGGCGCCAACCTCGTTGTCGTCGGCTCCTTCATCAACACGCTCCCCTATGAGCTGATCGTCACCGAGTCGATCAAATCGGCCGAAGGCTTGAAGGGAAAAACCATCGGCATCAGCCGCGTCGGCAGCTCATCGGATGTGGCGGCGCGCGCGCTGCTGAAGGCCTTGAAGATCGAGCCAGATAAAGACGTCACCATCCTTCAGGTCGGCGGCTCGCCGGAGCGGGCCGCGGCTTTCGGCACCGGCAGGATCGCGGGCTTCGCCTCGCCTCCGGGCGTCATCCATCTGGCGAAAGGCATGCCCCACCGCGTGCTCGCCAGCACCGCCGACTTTCAAAAGAGCTTCCCGTTCCCCTACATCTGCGCGACCACGACCAAAAGCTATTTGGCGAGCAACCGCGAGACGGTGAAGAGGATCATGATGGCGTTGATCGAGGCGACCCAGTTTTTCAAAACGCGCAAAGAGGAAAGCAAGAGAATCCTCGCCAAGTATTCGCGCCAGACGAACGAGGCCTATCTGGAGAGCGCCTATGAGGCCAACGCGCGCATCTACGAGCGCGTTCCGCTGGTGACCCGGGAAGGGATGGAGGCGCAGATCAAGGAAGCCCTCGCGCGCCGTCCGGGCGCGACCCTGCGGGTAGAGGATATCGTGGACGACAGCCTTGTGGTTCAGCTCCAGAAAGAGGGTTTTATCGACCGCATTTATAAGCAGTGAGGAGAGGATTCGGGTCAGGCGTGAATGGATGAAGAAGGCTACAATGGTCTCTCTAGTCTCCCACCAGACCCTAATCTCAAGAAGGGAGCTTTATGACTCTTCGCACTGAGCTTTCCCAATTATCGGCCAATCAGTTCGCAGCGTTAATCTTAGATAACGAGGTGACGGTCGGCCATTTTGTCACCAGTCCGCCGCTCCCCTGGACCCGTTTAACCCAGCGCAATGGGAACTACCAAGTCGCTGAAGGATATCCGACTCTTTTGACAGCGGAGCAGACGAAGGGCGAGATGAGAACCTGGGACGAGGTTTCGTTGCCGGGAATCATGCGCGCGTTGAAAGAACTGGATGACTCTGTGGATTATGTGCTCATCGGAAACAACGCGGGCCAGGGGCTTCCGCTCGCTCAGGGCCTGCCGAAAAACTTAATCGGCAGCCGCGCTGCGATCATCTACGGAGAGAGTCTCCCGAATATAACAGAGTACGAGAAGATGGGTTATCGGACCTTCTTCCGGAGGAGCCAGGCGGCTGCTCGTCTGCTCGAGCTGGCAAAGAACGCGGACCGGCCTCCGGTCCTCATCTTCATCAACACGATTCAACACAACGAGTTGAACTATCACGACCCTTGAAATAGTTGCAAGTCGTTCTTTCAATGTCGGCCTGAAAGCGCTTTATTCATAAACTCTTCTTTTGCCGCTGCTGCAAGCACCTTCTCCTACAATAATTCCAGCAGGGCCTGACTCGGAGCCGGGCCGCAACGACTATTAATCGCTTTTCAGACTCGACCAGTTTGTAAGGGTGACCAGGAGTCCCGCGGCTCCCAATGCCGCTGCCATCAGATACATCCAGAAGTAACCCGCTACTTCCACGGCGCTGCCCGTCAGCAGGGCGCCGGCGCCCGCGGCCAGCGGGTAAGCGATGGAAAACGATGCCATCGCTCTGCCGCGCCGCTGAGGGTTGGCCCGCTGGATGGCCAGCGCCAGGGTTGTCGCTGAGCCGATGGCATTGCCGAGGGCGAAAAGAACCCCGGAGACGAGCACGACTGTGAGGCCGGTGGCGACGGCCAACAGCGAGAGGGCGGATATCTCGAGGACGAAGCCGGCCGCGAGGGAAGGGCCGCAGCCGATCTTGTCGCCGACGCGGCCAAGAGCCGGTCGCGCCAGCAGGCTCGTAGAGCCGCTAACCACGAAATACCACGCGACGTTTTCGATCCCGATGGTCCGGGCCTAGAGCACGAGAAATCCGCTGACGGCAGGATAAGACAGGTTCAAGCAGAAGAGGAGCGCAGACGCCAGCAAGACATCCTGCTCCACGAGAGCGAAGGGACTGACCCGTGCTTCGCTCGAGCTAGCGGAAGGTTGATGGCCAGCCCCGGAAGGGGCATGCCGGCCCAGAATCAAGCTAATGATTGCGCCCGCAACTGCGAGCGCCGCGGATAGAACCAGCACCACCCGGAAGCCGCCCAGTGGAGCATCGATCAGCCAGAGCGCCACCGCGGGAAAAAGAATGCTGGCGCCGGCCTGCACGCCGCTGTAATAACCTGAGGCCTCCCCCCGGCGCGTCATGGGCGCGATCAACGCGAGCAGGGCGTATCCTCCGGTGTTGAGTCCGGCCCAGCCGATCCCGCGCAGGCCGTTGGCAAGCATGATGGTTTCCGCGACCGGGATAAAGAACAGCAGAAGGCTTGCGCCCATAACGAGGCAGCCCGACGCCAATACGCTCGCCTCGCTCCGAGTATCGGCCCAGTAGCCGATGACTGGGCGCATGAGCACACTGGTTGCGGCGAAGGAGGCCAAGACTAAACCGACGACGAACGGCGAACCGCCGAGGTGGGTTACATAGAGCGGGACGGTCGGGGTCAGCAAAGAGCTGTGCGCATAGCCCAGCAATTGCGTCAGACACAAAAGAGCAAACGTTCGGCTCCAGATAGAATCGGGTTTGGCCGTTGTCAAAACTCACCCTCAACGCCAACCTCCACATACATGAGAAATCCGGAAAATACACTACCGGGTCGGAGGGATTTTGGCTTCGGCCTGAGCACGCGAACGCACGCAGCCTTCACGCCTCGACTCTCACGTTTTCGTAATACCGAAAACGCGAAAATATGATAATATCTGAACATGAACAAGCTCTATGCGCCGGCCATTGTCGCTTTAGGCGTGTTTTCCTTCCTGATTGCTGACTTGACCTGGGCAGCGGCTGACCAGTTCACTGAGATCCAGCAAAAACAAAACCAGTACCGGCAGCAGCAGCAGTTAGACCAACTCCGGCGCGACCAGCAGATAAACCAACTCCAGCGCCAGCAGCAGTCAAGCCGGCTTCAGCAGCAGCTAAACCAGCTCCAGAACCAACAGCTGGACCAGCAGGGAGACCAGATTCAACGGCAACAGCAGTTAAACCAGCTTCAGCAGCAGTTGAACCAGCTCAAGAACGAGCAGCAGCTCAAACAGCTCCAGCAGGAGCAGCAGATAAACCAACTCCAGCAGCAATTAAACCAAACCCGGCAGACACAGCAGCAGGTAAATGAACTCCAGCGCGAGCAACAGCTGAACCAGCTGCAGCATCAGCAGAAGATCGACCAGATCCAACAGCAACTGAACCAGGCCCATTAGCGACAATGGGGTTTGGTTTGAATGACTGGATGAAGATTTTGGGGATTCAAACGGCGATCAAAAATCTCGGGCGCGTCGTCTCCCGGACGGATGTCCCTCAGGAAGATTTCGGCAAGTTCACAATGATCGCCGAGGACATAACGCTTGCCGAGCGGGCTAACCAGCTCGCCGAGGAATACAAGCGCTACTTACAATGAGATGACAGACAACCTCACATGATTCGACCAGAGTTTAGAACAACGCTGGAGAGCCAGCACAAGGTTCTCGTCACGTTGTGGGCGATATTTGTCACTGCCATCTTCCTCTATCTCTGGATCGTAGCGGTCGTTCTGCCGAATCGAAAGCTCATCGCAGGACCAGCCGCTTCCGAGGCCGTAAAGATGGTTTTGTGGCTGCTTACCTTTTTTGATCTGGGATCTCTCGTGTGGTGGAAAAAGCGCTTTCTTACGAAGGAGGCGATCCTCGGAGCGTCCAAAAACTTCAAGCTCCTTCAAGCATTGCAAGGACACAAATCTCCGCTTGAAGAGCAGGCTGCCGGAGTTGTCTCTTCTTACGTCACCGGCAAAATCGTCGCCTTTGCTATGGCGGAGGCCGTTGCCATTTACGGCTTTGCTTTGGCGCTGTTCGGGCGCTATCTCTGGCACCAATATCTGCTCTCCGTTGCCAGCGGCCTGCTGCTGCTCTTGGAATTTCCCTCGAAGCCTTTCTTTGAGGAACTTCTCAAAGACGTCGAAGTCCGTGGGCGTTAGTGAAGGCATGAGCGCTTGTCTCGAAAGGAGCCAAATTGTTTCAGCATGCGTGGCGCTGGATTTGGCTCCCGTTTTCCGCTATATGAGAGCCGATTCTATTGCGACTTCTTGAGCGATAGCTGCGAAAGGAGGAAGTTAGAATGGCAGAAGCGATACCGTACATCGTCGCGCCCAATGATCCAGCGTTGACCTCGGAGATGGTCCAGTTTCCGGGCAAGGCCGGGAACGTGAAGGGTTACCTCTCCCGCCCCCAGGACGGGAAGAACCTCGGCGCCGTGATCGTCATCCATGAAAACCGCGGGCTGGTGGACCATATCAAAGACGTCGCGCGCAGGTTTGCCAAAGGCGGTTTCGCCGCCCTTGCGGTAGATTTGATGTCCCGTATCGGAGGAACCGATCAATTCAAGACCGGGGAGGAGGCGATCGAGGCGATCAAAAAGATCACCGGGAACATCGTCGTGGAGGATCTCACGAGCGCCGTCGCCTATTTGAAGAAGCAGGGCTTTGTCAACGGACGGATCGGCGTGGTGGGATACTGCTGGGGCGGAGGGCAGTCGCTCAACTTCGCCACCAAGTGCAAGGATCTCAACGCGGCCGTGGTTTACTACGGGCGCAACCCCGATCCCCTGGATCAGGTGCAGAATATTCCCTGTCCGCTACTCGGAAATTACGGCCAGGACGATCCCAACATCATGCCTGGAGTGGAGCCGTTGCAGGCGGCCTTGCAGAAATACCGGAAGAGCTTCGACGTCAAGGTCTATCCCGGAGCGAAGCACGCGTTCAACAACAATACGAATCCCGACCGCTACCATCCGGAGGCGGCCAAGGACGCGTGGGGCAGGACGGTCAATTTCTTTAAGAAAAACCTGGCAGCTTAGACGGGCCCAGTGAGGAGTGAGCGAGCCGAGTATTTAACTACTCACTATCTCACTGCTCACGTCTCACTTCTTCTGGAGCTCCGGCCTCTCTCCAATGGCTCTGCGCGCCACCTCTGGGGTGATCATGTAGGGCCCCTGAGTGACGTCATTCCAGATCTGCGCGGTGAGATCCGCGTTCCCGCCGGAGAGGACAAAAGACAACGCCCCCGAGGTCAATCCCCAAAGGACCGAGATGGTCTTTGCCGGAATCGCTATCGCGTTTCCCGCAGTGAGGCCGATGCCCATGCCGGCGGTTTCTATGGGATCGGCGGCCTTGAGCGGCAGGGGAGAGAGAATCCCGATCAGCACGAAGCCGGTGATCATTGTCACAAATCTTTTTGAACGGCTCATAGAGTCACCCTTTCAGAGAGAAAAATTTTGAGCGCAGCACGTTGACGCCGTGAGAGGGATTCCAGTAGCGCCGGAGGCCGAAATAGTAGCAGCAACTCTCGCTGTCCATGTCGTTGTTGAAGACGCGCAGCCGGCCGTCCTGGAAGCGGACGCGCGCCAGGCAGGTCCCGCCGGGCACCGAGGAAGTCATCACCTCCACCACCACGCCGATGCCCCACTGCTGATAGCCGTCGTGGGAGACCTCGTCACCCACGCGCAAGAAGAGTCTCTTCCTTTCGGCCTCTCCCATCCTGAGCTTCACCTTTCGGCCCGACCATAACAATCTTCGGGTTTTGCGTCAATGGCTGAGAAACTTGATCACAACGTCGGCCAGACCCTCTGGATTGTCATGGTGAACCATGTGGCCGGAGTCGCCAACCTCGGTCATGGATCGATGGGCTATGGCCTCCAGTCTCTGTTGCAAGTCGGGTCTCAGAGTATGGCGGCTTTCCTTTCCTTGCACGAGAAGGACCGGACATTCAATCCGGCGGAGAAACTCCATGGCCTGTCCCGAATAGAAAGGCTGCGGCGCGGCCGTTCGGTGCAGCGGGTCAAATTTCCACACCCACTTTCCGCTCTCGGCCCGTTTCATTCCCCAGCGCGCCAGATTGAGCGCCAGCTCCGGCTTCAGGCGCGGATTTTTTCGCCGCAGCCGCTCGGCGGCCTGCTCCAGGGTCGCGTACTCCACGGACTTTTTTTGGGGCAAGGCGCTAACTTCCGCGAGCCATTTTTCCATCCGCGGCGGAGCGTCAGCGAACGCCATCGGCAGCGGACCGATGCCTTCAACCAAGATCAGCTTCCGGACAGTCCCGGGGAACGTGCCGCTGTAAAGAAAAGAGATCGTCCCGCCCATCGAGTGGCCCATGAGAGTTACGCTTGGAACATCCAAGCATCCGATCAGGCAATCGAGGTCCCAGAGATAATCGGGAAAATGGTAATAGCCGCCAGCGCCCACCCAGCCGCTGTCGCCGTGGCCGCGGCAATCCGGAGCGATGATCCAGATGGGCTTGGCCGATTTTTTTTCCAGCGCGGCCACGAATGGCTGCCAGCTTCGGGCGTGATCCAGGAAGCCATGGATGAGGAGCAAAGGCTCTTCCGCCGGCTCTCCCCACTCCAGGTAGTGGATTTTCAGCCCGCGCACATCGACGGTGTGATCTCTCGGCGGCTTCATGTGGAGAGCTTCCTCAGGGGGATCTCGACGAAATCCTTCTCCGCCCAGGCGTAGGCGCATATGCGTTTGACCGCCCGGTTGTAGATCGAGATGACGATCTGGGCGCTCTGCGGATAGGTGGGCTCTCCAAACGGGGTGGCGAAGGCCTTGTCCTCCTCCGAGAAGTAGGCCTCGTGGCCGGGATGGGAATGGTAAAACGCTTTGATCTTTGCCCCGGTCGCTTCGGCTTCATCGATGACGGTTTCCAGCTCTCTCGGATCCATCGCGTAGGCAATGGTGGCATCGCGCGGATAGCTTTCCGGGTCCAGGGCGTGGAGTTGGTTTTGCATGTTCCTCAGCCGCCGGACCTCGTCGCGTCCGCCATAATCCACAATGACGCCGCAGCACTCTTCGGGAAAGGCGTCAACGGCGTGACGAGAGATCTCCGCCCACGCCGGTTCGGTTAACGTCAGCTCCAACGGGCCTCTCATGGTGATTCCAGTGAGTTGTTGTCGGCCATTTCCTTTACCATAGGTTGACTCTCCCGCGCCATGAGCTAATCTGTCCGCCGTGAAGAGCGGGCGTCTTCTGCGCGGCTTGATGTTTTTTCCTTATCAGCTTTATGTGATCCTCTGTTTTTTTGTGCTGATGGCTTTCTGGGGAGTCGCAAGCTGTCTGGCAAGCCTGTTCGATGCCAGCGGGAATCGGGCCCATCGCTGTCTCACCTATTGGGCGAAGTCGAATCTCGCCGTGGCTGGACTCAGGGTCCAAGTGCGCGGCATGGAGCGCCTCGATCGCGCAGCGACTTATGTCTTCATGCTCAACCATGCCAGCTTTCTCGATATTCTCCTCGCCTTCGCCTACATCCCGCATAACTTCCGCATCTTCACCAAACAAGAGATTTTCCGCCTGCCGTTCATGGGCTGGGCGCTCAAGCGGTCCGGCCAGGTGCCGATGGATCGAGCCAATCCACGCAAAGGGCTGGGAAGCTTGCGCCAGGCGTCAGCGCTCCTCAAAAAGGGGATCTCTATCGTGGTGTTTCCAGAGGGGACGCGCACTCCAGACGGGGAAATCAAGGATTTTAAGGCGACCGTTTTTATTCTCCCCATTCGCGCCGGAATCGCAGTCGTGCCGGTGCGAGTGGAGGGGACATTCGAGGCGTTAAAGCGCGGCTCCATTCTGCTCAACCCGGTTCCACTCAAGTTGACTTTCTATGATTCCATCGCGCCGGGCGACTTTAACGATCGTGACCGCTGGCTCTACGCGAAGAAAGTGCGGGAGGTTCTGATCTCTCCTCCCTAGCCCAAATTTTCCGGGTCATCGTCTTGTGGCGCAGAGTTGAAGGTGAGAAAGGAACAGATCGGTCGCCCACGGATTCAGTCAGGCTGGCGGCTGTCTCTGCGGTAACCGTGGTAGGTAGAGAGGACCTTCATCGCATATTCGAGAGGTACCGCGTCTTCCTCTGCCAGTCTGTTTCTAACCTCGGTAGGACCCCAGTTGTAGGCCGTTAGGGCGAGCTTTAGGTCGCGAAAGCTTTTCTTAAGAGAGTGGAGATAGAAAACCCCAAGCTTTATATTGACGATGGGGTCGTCGAGATCCAGGATATCTTGGGGGCTTTTATCCTTGCGGGCAAAAAATCCTCTTTCCTCAGCGAGGGCCTTGGCGACATCGGGGCGGATCTGCATTAGCCCCCTGGCTCCCACCGTTGAAACCACCGTGTGCTGAAAGCGGCTTTCCACGTTGATGACGGCGAGGACCAGAAGGGGATCAAGGGCATGGCGCTTGCTCTCCATAAAAATAGTCTCGGCTATAGCCCATGCCCGGCTATCCTGTAAATCCATCCTTTGCTCTCTAAGCACTGAATAAATATCAAATAATTCATGAGCTTCGGATGCTCTTGAGGCATCAAGACGCTCCATCCAATGATTGCTTCCCTCCTTGAACGGACGAACTGGAAGGATCAATAACAAGGCAAAGGAGAGCAGGGCCAACCTCGAAGCCGTGATATACTCTCTTAGTCCCTGAAAATACGGAGTTTTTTTGTAATTCCCCATATAAAAAAATACCCCGGGAGGCTGTTCCTAGGGTTGCGATCACAAGACCTACCGAGGCTACCATTTCTTGGGGGGGTTGTCAATCGCGGCCGGGGGAAGGTGAGGAGGTTTAGTCTGGAGGAGCTTGCGCTACGTACATATACGTATTGGCTGGAGAAATTGTTGAAATCCTGCCAGCCTTTTTGCCTGAAGGGCTCTAGCCCTATGGGTTAACCCGGCCTGCTTTTACGGGGGCTGTTCATGAGCCGGGGTCCCCATTTCTCACGGACCTGGCGCTCATATTCCGGCGTGAAGGTCATGGACTTGCCAAACTGCTCGATCCAGTCCCAGGGCTTGCAGGCGTTGATCAACACCCTGCCGCAGGTCAGATCCCATGCCTCCCGTTTCTTCGGGCTGATTATGGGATCGACGCGCGTGCTCACCGTGCCTCGCACGATATCGATCTGCTCTTCGGGCACGCAGCGGGTGGTCATCGCCCAGAGCACATCTTGGAGGTTCGTGGGGTCGATATCCTCGTCCACCACGACATAATACCGGTAGGCGCTGTTGGAGCCGCGGGCTCCGGTAGCCGTGAGCAGGGCCATTTTCGCGTGGCCCGCGAACTCCTGCTTCAAAGAGATGACGATGAAAAGTCCGTTGGCGTGCGCCCACACGCCGCGGATTCCCGGCAAAGCGCTTTTCTCCAGCGCCTCCCAGACGGCGATCGCGGCGTGAGTGACCGCGCCCATGCTGATGTTGCGGTTGTTTTGGTGAGGACCGGTCATGATTGGCGCGTTGCGATGATAGATCGCCTTGATGTGGATGACCGGCTGGGGAGTCGGCTCCTGGCTGTAGTAGCCGGGCCACTCCCGATACGGCCCTTCGGTCCTCGAATCGACATCCGGCGGAGGGACCTCTCCTTCGATGGCGATCTCAGCCCGCGCCGGGACCGGCAGGCCGGTAAGCTCGCCCTTGATGATCTCGATGGGCGCTCCCACCATGCCGCCGGCGATTTCGAGCTCCGATCTTCCCCAAGGAGCGCTCGCGGTCGCTGCCTGAAACAGCTCCTCTTGCTGGCCGTAGCAGGCAACCACCGGGCAGGGCTTGCCCCGGGCCCAGTATTTCTTCGCGATGATCATGCCGTGATGATGAGGCTCGACGAAGAATCCCACCGTTTTTTCATCATGGATCATCTGCCGGTAGGTGCCCATGTTGACCCAACCCTCGTCCGGGTCGCGGTTGATCACCAGCGTGGCGGTTCCGATGTACCTTCCGCCTTCGAGGGTGCGCCACTTGGGCGTCGGAAACTTTAATATGTTGACTTTGTCACCGCGCTCCTGATTTTCCAGCACCGGCCCCGAGTCGACCTCGCGCGGAGGGATCAGGTCGGTTTGCTTGCGCTTTTCCTTCATCTGGCGCGCAATTTCCAGATCGCTCAAATCGGTCGGGATGCCCATGACCAGGGCCTGCTTCTTGGGGTCGTTCTGGTGGTTGGCGAGAACGCGAAAGCCGGCCGGATACCCGGGTATCTTGTCAAAGAGCAGGGCCGGATTCTCTTCGCTGTCCTGCATCATGTGGGAGATGGCGCCGATCTCCAGGTCCCAGTGCGCTCCCTCGACGACGCGCAGCATGCCCAGCCGATCGAGGGCGGCGATGTATTCTCGCAAGTCACGGAATCCCATAGCCGGATCCTTTCTCTAAGGTTTCCAACCGCTGGCCTTCAACTCCTCGTTCGCTTTGCGCACAAAGCTCAGGTCGAAGATGTCAGTGGTTCTGATCTCTCGCTGAGTTTTCGTAGTTCTTTTCATGTCGTCGATCATCGACTGAAGGACCTTATCGGCGCTGAATCCCTCGCGGAGAAGCAACTTGGAATCGATGTCATAGATGGCGTTAGCCAGCTCGCGGTCCGTCAGCCGCAAAGCGTCCATCATATATTTGATCGCCGGCTCCCGTTTGCTCACGAAGAAATTGATCCCTTTCAGGCCGGCGCGGAGGAACCTGGAGATCCTCCCGGGGTTTTGTCTGATCTTTTCGTCCGATGTCGCCAATCCGCCTTGGATAAGGTTGGCGTAGTCGCCCGCAGACGCCAGCTTTGTATAGCCTTCCCTTTGGGCCATGATGCTCGTCGCTGTATTAAAGAGCGTCGCGTGAATCGCCTTTCCCTTCAGCGCCGGGAAGCGCACCTCGTCTCCTCCCATGACGACGAGATTGACATCCTTCGACGGATCCATGCCGTTTTGCCTTAAGATCTCCCGTGCTACGACGGCGAGAGAGCCTTCCGGAGACATGATCGCGACGTTGGTCCCACGCAATTGGGCGATCGACTTGATATTGGGCTGCGCGATGAGATCCCATGAGGGCTTGTCTTGAAAGACCGTGAGGATTTTGACGGGCACGCCCCTGACTGCCGCGGCCAGAGCGCTGCCGGCGTTGGTGAAGAAATCGACCTCTCCGGCCAGTGTCGTCCTGATCGCGATCTCCCCGCGGATGCTCAGAAGCTCCACGTTGAGTCCCTCTTCTCTCATGTAGCCTTCTTTCTGCGCAATGATCTGGGAGAACACTGAGGTGCCCATCGAAGGATAGGCGACGCGGACATTTTCCGCCGCAGGCGCGGATATCGAGGTGGACAGCAGCAAAACGAAGCCTAGCAGAAGGGCGACAGGCGGGCGTTTCATCTTCAACGACCTCCTTTTCTCCCTCACCCCTTCCCTCTCCCTCTGGGAGAGGGCGAGGGTGAGGGTAAAGGTAACAGCATTGCCGCTAGTCGATGACCCCTTCTTTTACCAGCCCCTCATACTCTTTTTCGGGTAATCCTAAAAGCTCAAGGTAAAAATATTCGTTGTGCTCGCCCAGCAGCGGGTCTCGCTTCGCGGGGCCGGGCGGTGTTCTGGTGAGCAGGAACGGAGGCCGTTGGTAGTGCATCTTGCCGATCTCAGGATGATCCAATTCCACCCACTGGGGCCGCTGCTTGAGTTGCGGATCGTCGTAAATGTCACACATCCTGTTGACGACTCCCGCTTTGACTCCCGCCCTCTGGAGCTTCTCCATAACATCACGCGCCGTCAAACTACAAGTCCACTCGCCGATAGCCCGATCCAGTTCATCTTCATTGGCCTTGCGCGATTCGTGCGAGGAGAATTTTTTATCGGCGCTCCAGGGCGGATTGCCCATGACATGACAGAGGGCTTCCCACTCGGGCGCCGAACTCACGCTGATCACGCACCAGCTGTCGTCGCCCTTGCAAGGGTAGGCGCCATGCGGCGCTGCGTAGGGGTCCCGGTTGGCATTACGGGCGGCAACTCTGCCGTTGATCTTATAATCCAAGAGGATCGGCGCCAGGAACTGGAGGCCGGTTTCGTATTGCGCGGTGTCGATATGATTGCCTTTCCCGGTTCGCTTCCGATAGTCGAGGGCCGCCAAGATGGCGACAGCGCCATACGCTACCGCGATGTAGTCGATGTAGGGGCCGTAGAGAATTTGCGGCGGTCCGCTCGGGTAACCCGTGAGATTTGTAAATCCCGCCAGCGAAGAAAGCTGGGAGCCGAAGCCGGCATGATGGGCGTGCGGGCCGCTCTGACCGAGGTTGGAGCTGCTGAGCATGATCAAGTCGGGTTTTACCTTCTTTAGATTCTCGTAGTCCAATCCCAGACGGGCCATTGTGCCGGGACTGAAATTTTCTATCACGACGTCCGACCATGCGACGATTTTTTTTGCCAGCTCGGTGGCCTTCGGCGCTTTTTTGAGATTCAGCGTGATGCCAAGCTTGTCGTTGTTGCAGAGCGCGAAGAGTCCGGAGCGATTCAGCCCGTGAATGTTGTCTTTGTACGGCGGGTAGTGGGTGCGAAATCCGTCCGGCCGTACTTTGGATTCGATGTGAACGACCGTCGCGCCATGGTCGGCCAGATGCTTGCCGACGACCGGCCCGGCCGCAAAGGCGGCAAACTCGACAATCTTAACGTCCTTGAGAGACTGCATGACCGGTTAAATCACTCCCTGATTCTTCAAGCGCGTGAACTCCGCCGACGATATCCCGAGCTCTTGGACGTAAACCTCCTCGTTGTGCTCGCCGATCAACGGCGCGCGTCGCCAAATCCGACAGGCGCCTTCAGTAAACTTGGCGAAGCCTCCGGGGTAGGTTATGGAACATCCTAGCTCCGGATGATCGATCTCCTGCCAGAAATCTCGCGCAGCATGCTGCGGATCTTCGAAGATCTCTTTCACGCTCGCCACCGGATAGCCGAGCATCTCCCGTTTGATTACTTCCTCGAAGAACTCCTTCTTGGTGATTCCTTGGAAGAAGCGCGCGATCGGCTCTTCCATCCGATCGATCTCTTCCTGCGTCACGTCGGCGATATTAAAGGCGCTCCAGTTTTTTTTCTTGAGGAACTCAGGCGCCATTCCTTTGGTGTCCATCCACTCGACCAAGGCCTGATTGGTTCTTCGCCCCGCCTCGCCGCCGTAGATGATGAAATTCAGATAGCCGTCTTTGCATGGCCAGAAAACGCGCATGCGCGCGCCGGTGATGCTCCGCCCGGTCATGAAGGAGCCGGCGCGATTTTCCAGGTGGCGGTTGAGATCCCAAAAGGTGTGGGCGTGGGAAAAGGCCCACAGCATTGAGGCCTGCGCCGAGACGTCCACGTGTTGCCCTTGACCGGTCTCTTGCCGGTAGTGGTGGGCGATCAAAGCGCCCATGGCGGCGTACGATCCGGTCCATGAGTAGGACTGCGGGAAGGTGACGCGCAAGGGTGGACGATCGGGGTCACCGGTGAGCGACATGCAGCCGCTCATCGCCATGATCTCAATGTCGGATGCTTTAAACTTACAGTAAGGTCCGCTCTGGCCGAATGGAGTGATGGAAGTGAGCACAACGCGCGGGTTGATTCGGCTTACAGCGGCGTAGCCAAGATGGTGCTGCTCTAGGTATCCGGGTAGAAAAGACTCGATGACAAAATCGGCGCCGGCGATCAGGCGGCTGAATATCATCCGACCTCGGGAGCTTTCCAGGTTGAGCGTGATGCCGCGCTTGTTATTGTTGAAGCCGAACCAGTAGAGACTTTTTTCCGGATCCGGTTCATTTTTGAAGAACGGTCCGAGCCTTCGGACGGGATCACCTCCCGGACGCTCGATCTTGATGACGTCCGCGCCCAGATCGCCCAAGATTTTGCCGCAGAGAAATCCCAGCTCGTCGGTCAGGTCCAGGACGCGGAATGAAGCGAGCAGGCCTTCGTTGGCAACCATGATGATTCTAAAAAAAAGGGCAGGGGACGGTGACCCTGCCCATCGTTCACCTTCCGTGGGCTCGTTGCTCGTGCTCGTGACGAACACGAATCACGACCACGAACACGATCATCTTCCGGTGCGGGCCAAGGAATGGACCCAGCCCTGCATGCGCGACTTGGCGTTCTGAATATCTTTGTCGGCAAAGAATTTCTTGAGATCAATTCTGTCGACCGGATAGACCGGGCGCATAAAGTCGCTCTCATAACCGAACGGAACGGTGGCGTCGATGCCCATGCCGCCCTCGAACATGGTGTTAGAGGCGGTCCATTCCCTCTCGCCGGCGGTCATGCGCTCTGCCGGCATGAAGGTCTGACCGCGCCCGCCCGGCAGCGGGTTGATGATGTCGGTCTTCGGATTGACGCGGGTCGTGAGACACCACATGATGTCGTCCATGTCGTACGGATCGGTGTCTTCGCTGACGGCGATGACAAGCCGCGAGCCCTGAGAAGTGGCGAGGATGGCGGCCATGAAGTTGCGCTGCCAGCCTTCCTCGATTTTATTGCGCTTCTTGATCTGAATGATCGCCCCGCCCCAGTCGGTCATGCAGTAGGGAATGTTGACGTCCATGATAATGCCCGGCTGCATCCGTTCGCACAACTCGAACATCGCAGCCTCGCGCACGCTGGTATCGATGTTGTGGTCGTCGAGAGTGTGAACGCCGAGCGGGAAAATAATCGGTTTCGACTCGCGTTTGCGCGTGGTCGCGGCGGTGACGTGGAAAGTCGGAGCTTTGTACGCCTTGCCCATGTAGCCGGCCCATTCGGGGTGGAAATGGTAACGGCCCTGAATGCCCGCTTTCTCAGACTCAGCGGTCTCGAAGCGGCGGTCTCGCGGATTGACGTAACCTTCGAGCACGACCTCGGCGTCGGCAACTGCCAGAGCGTCGACCGTGCGGGCTTTGACGAGGCGGACCGGGGCGCCCTGGACTGCGCCGGCGACACCGACTTCGTCACAGCCTTGAGGCAGGATCACGTAATCGAAGCCGGCGCCGGCCATCAATGTGCAGGACGGCGGCACGCCGAAGTTCATCGTAATCGGGACCAGCTTGTTCGCTTTGTAATACTTGGTGACGACCTGCCACATGTGGGAGCCGGGCGAAATCTGAAAGGTTGCGACGTTGCCCCAGCGGAAGTTCATGCGGTTGTAGCCGAGGTCCGTGCCGCCGTCGAAGTACTCGCCGGAGATCAGCCGGTTGCCGGAGCCGACGGTCAATTCCGGTTCGAGGTCGGTATGCCGAATCGGGACGACGAATTCACTCGCCTCGGCTGGCTTCTCGTAAACTTCTTCTTGGGCCGGCGCGTTTTTCTGGTCGACGATGACGGGCGGAATCGGATGCGTGAGGGCATAGGCCAATCTCCTCGTGCGGTCCGTGTGATCTTTCCAGCCGAACATCTTATTGATGACGTTCATGTCACCAAACAGGTTTGTGACGCAGCGATGTTTCGGCTTGTCCTTGATGTTGTTGAAAAGAATCGGGCAGCCGCCGTCCAGTTGCTTTTGAATGCCCGTGATTTCTAGATCGGGGTCGACCTCTTTGTCGGTCACGATGAGGTCGCCTTCCTGTTTGAGCCATTCGATGGCGCTGCGCAGGTCTCGGATAGCCTCAGCCCGCGCCCCAGAGAGTTTCTCCATGGGCTTGCTCATTTCATTCCTCCGATTAGTGGGGTTTAGTCGTTCGGTCCGAGCCCGCGACCGCGGCCCGGCACTCTCTAAGGATTAGAATCCGCCCTTTTCCCCGGGTCATCTCCGGCTAGCGGGAACAAGGGAGAGAAAGCGCTCACTCCGGATGTTAACAAGAAAATCTTCTTATCCGATGGTGGGACAAATGTCAAACTCGCAGCTTCGCCTATGGGCCGGGCGCATCGCTGATGAGCCTGTCAAATTCTTCACCGCCGCAGGATATTGCACTCTGTTTGTCTTGCTAGTGTTTCGTTCGGGGATGGTAGAAACCCCTGGCCTTCAGGCGAAGCATAGTTGTCATTCTGAGGCGAAGCCGAAGAATCTCCGTGGACTAATCGAGACCCTTCGCTCTGCTCAGGGTGACTCGCTCGGCGGATGGTTTTGACGGAAACGAGGGCTTCCAGTCCACATGCATTGAACCTCTGGGCTTGGAGCCGGGAGTGAGTCAGTTTACATTGACAGAGTTCCAGCAGCATCATAGGATGGCCGCCGAATCCGCAGGACGGTTCGAGTTCCCTCACCGTGGTGAGCTTTGTCGAACCAGAAGCTGTGGAGAAAATTGCCTGATGTCACCTCTCGATAGCACCACGCCCGCCGGACCGACGCGGCAGGAGGATGTGATTACCGATCCTAGCGGGGCCGGATCCCTGCCGCGCCCGATAGAGATCGGCTCTCGTCGCGGCCAGCCGGCCGCTGGTCGCCAGGCGCTGCAAGATATCGCTCTCCGGATAGCGTCGATTGTGGCGCTGCTGTTTATCTGGTGGCTCCTGAGCCTGATTTTTCCTCCGACATTGATTCCAAAGCCATGGGAGACTTTCGCAGAGGTTGGCGCCATCATTGGCGCTGGGGATCTTTTTTTTGAGATGGGCAACACTCTGCGCCGCGTCGGGGTGGGGTTCGGCCTCGCGATGGCGGTCAGCATTCCCCTGGGGATTTTTATGGGGACCATGCGGAGTCTGGAAAGTTTCTTCGAGCCGCCGGTCGTTTTGGGACTGACTATGCCCGGCCTCATCTGGGCCGTGCTCGCGATTATGTTTTTCGGCCTCACGGAAACCAGCGCCTACGCGGCGGTGGCGATCACGATCATGCCCATGCTCACCATCAGCCTCTGGCAGGGGACCAAATCGATCGACAAAGATCTGATCGACATGAGCAAGGTCTTCCATGCCAGTCCCTGGTCGAAGGTCGTGGATGTGATCATGCCTCAACTCATATCCCACATCCTCGCGGCGATCCGTTACGGCTTGGGGCTGGCCTGGAAGGTGGTCGTCGTGGTGGAGATGTTCGGCTTCAGCAACGGCGTCGGCTATCGGGTCGTGCGAGGATTTAACACCTTCTCCATGAAGACCGTGCTCGCCTGGACCATTACGTTTCTCGTAGTCATGATCGTCATTGAATTCGGCATGATCGGCTGGCTCGAGCGCACCGTCACCCGCTGGCGTCCGCGCGTCGAGGCCTGGAGGCGGTAGATGGCCTACGTGCGTGTCGATCAGGCCGTGAAGTTTTTTCCCCGCGAAGATGGCTCGCAGATGCTCGTGCTGAATGGGGTCTCTTTCGAGACCAAGGAGCATGGGATCACCTGCCTGTTGGGGCCGTCAGGCTGCGGCAAGTCCACGCTCCTGAACGTCATCTCAGGGCTTGAGCGGTTGGACCGAGGCCAGATCGAGTTCCGAGTTTCTGGCTCCAACCCGAAACTCGAAAACCGAAACCCGAAACTTGGGTATGTCTTCCAGGACCCTCGACTGCTCAACTGGAAGCGAGTTGAGGGCAACCTGACTTTCGCGTTGAAGGGGATGAGGATACCTCGGGCCGAATGGGAGCGGCGGCTGGGCAAGTATCTGGAGCTGGTCGGCTTGCTCGAATTTCGCCAGCAATACCCGCTGTACCTCTCCGGCGGGATGCGCCAAAGGGTGGGGCTGGCCCGAGGACTCGTTATTGAGCCGGAGGTGCTGCTGATGGACGAGCCCTTCAGCAAGCTTGACCAGTTGACGGCGCGCAAGCTGCGCGAGGACGCGCTGCAAATCTGCGCGCGCCTGAGGCAGACCGCGCTTCTCGTGACCCACGACGTCGAGGAGGCCGCTTACATGGGCGAACGGATTGTCGTCTTTTCAGCGCGGCCGGCGCATATTATAGAGGTAGTGGATAATCCACTTGCGCCATCGGACCGGAACTTCGATGACCTTCATTTCATCCAGTTTAAGAAGAAACTGTTGAATACCGTGCTGAAGCTCATCGATCAGGAGGTGAGAGTATGAAGAAGGCAAAAGGCATAAGCAGGCTGCTGAAAAAGTCGGTTTCGTACTTCGACAGGCTCAGCACGAACGGAAATTCCCTTACCTTTTTAACATCTCCCCCGTTCGCCCTGAGCTTGTCGAAGGGTGAACGGGGTGTTTTTCAGCAGCCTGCTAGCCAACAGGCAACAGGGAAAAAAATCCTCAGGCTCTATCTCGCAGCTACGCTTATACTCGCCGCCTCGATGCTTACCGAACCGGTCGTTGCCGCCGAGCTGCCGACGGTTGAAGTCGGGCTGCCGGACGATGGGCTCTTCGGTCTGGGGGGCCAGTATATTCTGGACAAGGGGCTGGATCGTAAGAACGGCTTCGTCATGAAGCCGCGCTGGGCCGGCGTGCCGGAGATCCAGCGGCTGCTCGGAATCAAGGCTATTTCTGTCGGGCTGATGACGCCGGAGGCGGGGCTGCGCGCCAATCTCGCCGGCGTCCCGATACGCCTCCTGCAGCCGTACCAGACCAGCCACATGTACGTCCTGGCGCGCAAGGATTCTCCTTACAACTCGGTGGACGAGCTCAAAGGCAAGCCGGTGGCGTTGACCTCTGAGGTGACGACGCTCTACAACCTCTTCGACTTCATGATGCGCAAGCGCGGCTTGAACATCGAAAAAGATTTTCAGCTCAAAAAGCTGGGAGCGCCCCCGGCGATTATCGCCGTGCTGGAAAAAGGCGACGTGGAAGCCGGCCTGCTCTGGGAAGCGCACGTCTCGCGGCTGCTCACCAGCGGGAAGTACAAAACGATCCTCGGCTTTCGCGACGAGCTGTCGCGCCTTCTCAACGTCAAGGTCATGCCGGTGATCTGGCTCGCCGGTCTCGAGCCGTGGGTGAAAGAAAACGGATCGCTCGTCCCCAAACTCCGCGCGGCGTGGACTGAGGCGTACCGAGGTCTGCAACAAGACGAAACTCATTTCCGCAAGTATGCCAAGCAGTTCTTTGGTCTGGAAAAACCTGAAGAGCTCACTCTTGGTTGGCAGCGCGCCAAGATCTTTTTGCTTCCGGCAGATTACACTTGGCCTGACGCATCGAGCATGAAGGCGCAGAAGAGCTTCCTCAGAGAGGGCGTCGAGATGGGGATGTTTCCCAAAGAGGCGGCAGAGCTGATCGATGGGATGTACGCGCCGTAGGAACACAAATAGCGCATGAGGTTGGGAGGTTGATGGCTAGAGCGATACGGTAAACCGGCGCTAGAGAACGAGTTGGCCGAACAAGGTCGGGCCGACAAGGAAGGTGAGAAGTCATGAAATCAGTTGCATTGTCAGAAGTGAAAGACGACCTGTCGAAATACCTGCGTCTCGCCGCAGAGGAAGAGGTGATCATTACCCGACACGGTAAGGCCGCAGGTATCTTGATCGGCTTCGCGTCTGAAGACGATTGGTTTGACTATCGGCTGGAGAACGACCCAAGGTTTATCCGCCGTATCGAGGCCGCACGCGCGAGCCTACGAAC
>JAHFAP010000166.1:0-5039 GCA_023250495.1 Deltaproteobacteria bacterium
CACGCGGGTTTAACTCCCCGCAGCAGTGACAAATCCAATAGTCCGAGTCACTCTTGTCCAAATTAAGGTTTAGCAGTTGAGCCTCCTTGGCTTATAGTCTGGAAGCTCTAGCAAAGTCAAAATGATAAAATAATAGGAATTTCATAGCCACCAAGAACCCAAAAGTCCTCGAGACAGTCACTCGTCAGCCCGCCGCCGAGAGCCCTGCGGAGCACTCGGACGCGCAAACCGGCTGCCCGTCGCTCGTTTCGGGGCCGACAATATCCGATAACGGGCTGTTATGTCAACGTGATCTCGGTTTTCAGGCAGGGCTGGACACTGGCTCCAACCGGGGCAATGGAGAGGGTTTTTACATCAGCTGGCTGTACGAAAGATCCAAGGTGATCTCTCCTCTCGCGGGGTCGCTATCCGCCGGGGCATGAGCCTCTTCCCACAGGCCCAGGAGTTGAAGAATTTTCTTGATGACCCCGAAGCGGGATAAAGGGTTGTTCGGGAGTCTTTTACGGCGGGAAAGCCATCCATGCGACCTGCTTGCGCGTACACGCAGGCAAGTAGAAGCGGGGAGTCATGTCACGCCGTCCTCGCATTCTGCCCGTGGATCTCCAAGAAGCCACCGGCGAGCCGGGCATCCGCGTTGGCAAATATTGTCTGGTGATCGATCAGTGGCATCTGCCTTTATGGCCGCGGGCCTGCGTCCGCAATCTACTGACCGACGCGCTGCCTCTCAGCCTTGCGCCTAAAGTAGTCGCGCTTGAGGAGTCGAGAGCGAATCCTTTTCATGCGCTTTAAATTGCGCCTGGCATTCTGCTTCATACTAGTGCTCCTTTCATTAGCCACTTCTCTATCCGCCGTTCCACTGCTTTGTGGCTAAGCGTTCGTCGGGACTTGAGGTCGCGGAGGGCACGCTCTGCTTTTTCACGAACGTAGAGATGGTACTGGATATCTTCAAGATAGCATCTTCCGGGAGTTGCTGGATCAACTCCATAGCTTCTCGACTTTGCCTTGCTCATAGTCGGCTCCGAACACGATCTGGACTGCCAGTATACAGCTACAAAGAAAGCTTGCCAATCTGATTATACCGTGTCGCGGTGTTACTCGCATTTCCGGAATTCCGGAAAGGTAGAATTGAGGATTGTATAGAGTGAAAGGTCTGACCCCCTGCACGTCTACTGCCTTTCGGACCTACTCAGGCCAGGCGGGGGATCTGCAAGAAGCCAGGAGCGAGCCTGCCTGTGCGAGGCCTGCTTGCGCGCCGTGCACAGGGAAGCACGCAGACAGGCCCGCCATCCGCGTTGCCGAATATTGTCCGGTGATTAGTCAGTGGCATCTGCTTTTATGGCCGCGGGGAGATAGACAGCGCTCCGAGGTCATGCTGTGGGTTATGTGAAAAGACATCCCGACCTCAAATTTCCGCAGAAAAGTTTCGCGTCCCCTTTTCCGTCTGCCTCTCGGTATAAATAATGTGCGTCTCATACAAAAGACATTGCTAAATGAACAACACCATGAGGAACAGCAGGAGTTTTAATTTCATGTATAACTTCTTTAGTAAGAGCAAAATTTACGTCCTTACCCTCACCTTGTTGGAAGAAGTCTTTAAGTTCTGCCGTTGTCAGTTTAGAATTCTTGCTGATGGTGTCTGCCATTCTTGTTTCCATTCCATCAAGGCGGCTAAGATTTTCTTTAAGAATTGTCCTGCCATAGCCCCCAGCAGTAAAATTCATTACGATTCCATGGTAGAGAAAAGAGGCATTTGGGGCAGCATATCTTTTTTGACCGCCCATAAAAATAACATTGGCAATAGAATCTATTGTCCCAATGTTGTGCATGGAGATTGCAATTTTACTTTGCAGAGAAACCAAAAAGTTGTAGAGAGTAAACCCAGAATCAACGTCCCCGCCATTAGAGGAAATGAAATAATAAATTTCCGTTGGGTCATGCTGTTTAATTGCGTCAACTGTGAAATGAATGAACTTGTTGACTTTTGTTGGGTCTATGCTGTCGAAAAAGTTAATGTAAACTGTTTTCTGAGGATCTGGCATTTATGGTCTCCTTTATTTTAGATTTTATGCTTCAATCCAGTATGCGCTATTTTTTGACACATAACGCCGCGCGGGATGAGCCGGTAGGGCGCGCATGTGCGATAGCGCGAGAGAGGCCTGGTCGGCTCCAGCCCGCAGATAGGCGGCGCGCGAGCGACGCCTAGCGGCGGGAGCTGTGATCCCGCGCGGCGATAAGCGGATGGGCGATGCCCAAGCGAGCGACCATTCCACCGAAACCATGCGTCTCAATCCTGTTGAATACGTTTCCATCGTCACTGCTGTTTCATCACCGGCGTCGCGAGCGGTCCGCTGCATCGCGGGGTTATACGTCGACTCACGACCTCTCATCGCGAAACACCCTTCTCCGGCCGGGCCATGAGCCACGGCACGCGACAGTGAAGTCAGGTCGCGAGATACGCGACACGCGACTTTGGATGTTGCCCCAGGGCTGAACCTGTTGAATCAAGAGACTCTCGATGTCGCACAGCAGTTCATGGGTCATCCGGTGTCGACGAGGGAGGGCGATCTCGCCAAGAAGGGGAGCGTGCGTCCGAATGCCTCTCTGTTTTTCGAGGTCGTCCCAGAAGTCGTACTTGCCCGAACGATTCCATCTGGCACGGACGGTCACACCCCAAGCCTTCCCGATATAGAGAACCTCGCGCGTCCTCGGCGCCAAATACGCGTAGAGACACCTGATCTGACTCCAGCCGGCGTCATCGGGCTTGAGGAACCGCCAGTGCACGTACGCGTCTGCGATCACGACGTATAACGCGATGCCGCTGAGCCGCTATCAAAGAAATAATAATCCATCACCAAACTTCGTTGCCGGCTCCAGCGGCGGGTTAGCCATCGCTTTAGCCGCCACCCTTCGTTGAAAATGGCGTCTGGTTGAACAAAGACTCTACCGACACCTGCTGACCGCTGCTCACGTGATGTCCAAAACCCTTAAATGGACCTGCGAAGTACACCTGTCTTTCGGAGGACATCGCGAAGACGAATTGGTAGTTCTTCGTCAACGCGCCGTCCGCGCGGGCGACCACCAACTCGCCTCCCACCGTAAACCCTTGCGGCAAACACTGACCAGAGGTGTAGCCGCTCACATAATACGATGAGACGCCTGGCATCCCTTGCAGGCGCTCTGGCAGCTCACTCGTTGCCATCGGGTATACAACCCCGGGCGAGTTCGTCACGGTTGTAAGGACGTGTGCGGCCGCGGAATCCACCGTGTGCCACTTCAGAGGTTTGGCGCGATCGACCATGATGGCTATCGCAAGGCTCAGCCGTCGCTCCTAGCAATCGGCCTGAAGCGCAAGTTAGGTGGCGCGGCGCAAACTAAGGTAGTCAAACAAATCAATCGCAACAACTATAATCCAACCGACTGCTGTAACGGCCCAGCTAACCCACCCATATAAGGAACCTTTAGCCCAATCGAGAACTTGATCAAAGCGAGCAACGGTCGGTGTGCGCCTACCATCGGCAACGTAAGCTATCGTCGTCCCAACATCTGACTCTGACCCAATACGCAAACAAAGGGGTCAAATCTGCTCTTGGCTCAACTCCAATCCACTGAGTGTAAAAACCATGAATACAAAGGCCCGGCTGGAAGACCCACTCCGGGCGATGATGCAAAACCAAAGATGTGACGGATCGCAGACCCAGCCGAAGTTAGTTTCGCGTAAAATACGGCAAAATCGGAAAACAGGCAAGAGGCAACAGGCATTAGGCAGAAGATTACCGCGTTAGCTCTTTCAGGGTTGCGGTGAAAATCTCCACGGCGATGTCAGCCTCGCTCTTATTGACGATCAACGGCGGACAAAATCGTATCGTGCTCTCGCCACAGCCGAGCAGCAGCAACCCCTTTTCAAAGGCCCTCCGCACGACGCGATTGCGCAGCTCCGCAGCAGGGGTTCCGCCGGCGCCTGCAAGCTCTACGCCGACCATCAGCCCCAGGCCTCTCACATCGCTGATGACCGGGTGGCCGCGCTTAAGCTTTGACAGCTTGTCCTTGAGATAGTCCCCAACCTCCGCGGCATTGGCCACCAGCCCGTTCTCCAAAAGCTCGATGGTCGCTAGTGCGGCCGCGCAGGCCACCGGGTTTCCGCCAAAGGTGGAGCCGTGGGCGCCGGGCGGCCAAGTGCTGATTTCGCTGCGAGCGATCATCGCCCCAAGCGGCAGCCCGCTGGCGATGCCCTTGGCGACGCAGAGGATGTCCGGCTCCACGCCCCAGTGCTCGCAGGCGAACATCTTTCCCGTGCGGCCGAATCCGCTCTGAACTTCGTCGGCAATCATAAGGATGCCATGGCGCCGGCAGATTTCTTTTAAATTGGCGAGAAAGTCAGGAGGCGAGACGACATAGCCGCCTTCGCCCTGAATCGGCTCGACGAAGATGGCGGCGACTTCATCCGGTGCCACCTCGTGCCGGAACAGTTTGTTTTCTAAAGCGTGGACGCCCTCCATCCCGTAGGCAGCATGATGAATGTTCGGGAGGAGCGGGCCGAAGTGAGCCCGATGGGAGGAACGGCTGGCGGTCAAGGAGAGCGAGCCGAGTGTTCTCCCATGAAACGAGCCCAGGAAGGCAATCAGATGCGTCCTCTTTGTCGCGTAGCGAGCCAGTTTGATGGCTGCCTCGATAGCTTCCGTCCCCGAGTTCGTCAAAAAAACTTTCTTTTGCGACGCGCCCGGAGCGAGCCGGCAGAGCTTTTCCGCAAGCTCGGCCATCGGGCCGTAATAAAAGTCGCTGCCGCAAAAATGAAGGAATCGGCGCGCCTGCTCCTCGATCGCCTGGACGACCTTGGGGTGGGAATGGCCGGTGGCGGTCACGGCGATGCCGGCGGTGAAATCCAGAAAAAGATTTCCGTCGACGTCCTCGATCACCATCCCCCGGCCCTCCTTCACGACCAGGGGATAGACCCTGCCGTAAGCCGGAGCGGTGTAAAGCTCGTCACGCTTGATAACCTCTTGCGCTCTTGGGCCCGGAGGCGTGACCTTGATGGATGGAAC
>JAHFAP010000166.1:5139-6990 GCA_023250495.1 Deltaproteobacteria bacterium
GTGTCGTCGATCTGCGCCTTCTGCAGTCTCCCTGAATAATCCACGTAGACGGACTTCCACTCGCTGAAGATGTCGTACACGGTCGTCCCCGCTTCGCGGTGGCCGTTGCCCGTCTCCTTGACGCCGCCGAACGGGAGATGGACCTCGGCGCCGATGGTGGGGCCGTTGATATAAGTGATGCCGACCTCGAAGTCTCTCACGGCGCGAAACGCTCTCGCGACATCTCTGGTGTAAATGGAACTGGAAAGGCCATAAGGGGTTCCGTTGAGGACTTCGATCGCCTCTTCGAAGCTCTTGACCTCGAGGACAGACAGGACCGGACCGAAAATTTCCTCTTGCGCGATCCGCATCGAAGCGGTGACCTGATCGAACACCGTCGGGCGATAGAAATAGCCGTCGATCCATCTCCCCTCTTCGTAGATCGCTCCTCCGGTAAGAAGCCTGGCCCCTTCATCTTTCCCGATCTGGACATAACGGTGCACCTTCTCGCGCGCGGCTTCGTTGATCAGCGGCCCCATCTCCACGGTCTCGTCGAGGCCGTCTCCGATCCTTATCTTCTCAGCCCGCTCGACCAGCATCTCGGTGAGCTGTTTTTTTATATCTCGATGGAGGATCAAACGGCTCGTGGCGGTGCACCGTTGTCCCGTGGTTCCGAATGCCCCCCACAGGGCGCCTTCCAGAGCGAGATTCAAATCAGCATCCTCCATGACGATCTGCGCATTCTTCCCGCCCATCTCCAGCGAAACTCGTTTTAGATTTTGGCCGCAGGACGCCGCGATCTCTCGTCCGACTGCCGCCGATCCGGTAAAGGAGATGAGCCGGACATCGCGATGGCGCACGAGCGCTGCGCCGGCCTGCTCTCCCGTCCCGTGGACCAGGTTGGCGACGCCCGGCGGAACTCCGGCCTCTTCAAGAATCTCGAAGAGCTTTACAGCTGTGTGCGGAGTGTCCTCGGCCGGTTTGAGCACAACCGTGTTGCCGCAGAGCAGCGCCGGGAAGAGCTTCCAGGTCGGGATCGCCATGGGAAAGTTCCAGGGAGTGATCAGTCCGCAGACGCCGACCGGCGCGCGGATCGACATGGCGAACTTATCCGGCAGCTCAGAGGGCGTGGTCTCGCCAAAGAGCCTTCTGCCCTCGCCCGCGGCATAGTAGGCCGTGTCGGTCCCCTCCTGAACGTCGCCGCGCGTCTCCTTGAGAATCTTTCCCATCTCCCGGGTCATGGCCCGCGCGATCTCCTCTTTGCGCCGGCGCAAAATCTCTCCCACTCGAAAGAGCATCTCGCCGCGCTTGGGCGCAGGCACCAGCCGCCAACGCGGCAGAGCCTTCTTGGCGGCGCTGACCGCTTCGTCGATGTCCGCCGGGCCCGAGTCCGGGAAGAGGCCGATCAGGTCGCGCCGGTCGGCCGGATTGCGGTTTTCAAAAGTCTTGCCGGACTTCGCCGCAACCCACTTGCCGCCGATGTAGTTCTTGTATGTCTCCGCCATGGGTCTCACATAAATTTGCTTGCATTCGACGCACTCATTCTAGTAAGCTGGCGCGTCAAACACAACCGGATCGACTCCAACCATGGATCGGCTTAACCGTAACGGCAAGCCGGGAGACTTATGGAGCCTGCAAGCGGATCCAGGACGGCGCTCCGCTCTTCCCCTATCCTTCCTGAGGTGAACAAGCGGGTCGCCCTTTCTCTCACCAACACCATCTCGCTAGGCATGACGAGCCCCGTCTGGCAATCTTTTTGCCTCGACATACCAGGTTTAGCGCAAGGCAAACAGGCTTGGTGTTTGAGCGCGGGCTCCGATTCCCATGATGGCCGGTTCAACGCTCTGGTTACCCGATTATGAACCTCAAAGA
>JAHFAP010000024.1 GCA_023250495.1 Deltaproteobacteria bacterium
AACCTCGCGGGATCATGATCCCTTCGTGCTTTTTAAGCTCCGCGATCAGTTTGTCCCCTTCGCCGTAGAACTTCACGGCGCCGCTCAGCACGAGCCAGAAGGCGTCTTCTCCGGTGTGCGCATGAAGATTATTTTCGCCCCCAGTCTTCACGACTTGGGCATGAACCCTCATCAAATCGCTGGTGCACATCAGCATCGATTTCTTTACTCCTTCAAATTCCGGCCGCTGATATTTGAAAACCTGCGCATCGCTTGCCATTTTGAACCTCCTCTGGAACCAAGAATCTCTTCTACAAGTAGTCCACAATTCCGTCCCGCGTCAAGGGCTTCACGTAACGATCGGCCAGTAGCGACCATTTTTTCTGACAATGCTGAGCGAGACGCCGTACAATTTTTCCAAGATGTCCCGTTTTATGAGCGCGCCGGTCTTGCCCGACGCGAGCACCTTGCCCTGTTTCAAGATCAGCGTCCTTTTGAACATCGGCAGGATCTCTTCAACGTGGTGAGTCACATAGATGAGAGCGGGAACCTTTTTCTGCTTACCCAGTTGCCGGAGGCTCGCGAGAAAATTTTCCCTCGCTCCCGGATCCATTCCGGCGCATGGCTCGTCCAGCAAAATGAGATAAGGTCGGGTCATTCGCGCCCGCGCGATCAGAACCTTCTGCTGCTCGCCTTGCGATAAGGTCCCGAACTCCTGACGTCCAAGGTAAGAACATCCCATCTGCTTCAGATACTCCTCGGCCAGAGCGTAATCCTTCTTGGTCGGCGCGCCCCAAGGCCACTCGAAGAGACCAATCTGCGCGAACTTCCCCGAGACCACCGTTCTCAAAACCATCTCCCGAGGCGGTATCTGCGCGGCCAGCGTTGCGGTCAACCAGCCGATGCTCTTTCTCAGCTCCGGAAGATTGATCAGCGCCCTGCCCTTGCGATAGACATCCCCACCGCCGTTCGGCCAGAGGTAACCGCAGGCGATTCTCAGCAGCGTGGTCTTGCCTGAACCGTTAGGACCGAAAATCGCCCAGTGCTCTCCGTATCGAACGGTCCAGTTGATCGAATCGAGTATACTCTTACCGTCGACGACGTACGTGACGTTGCGAATATCCAGCGCCGGAGCCTCTTTCATTGGCGAGCTTGATCCTCTACGCAGCTTCTTGTTAAGCAGCGGCAATTTAGCTTAATATGGCTCAAACTGAAAGCGGACCATGAAGCAGCTGATTCGCGCGACGCTCATTTTTCTTTTTTTTACTGATCTCGCTTGGATATCTCCTATGCTCGCGGCCGAAGGTTGGAAACAGGAATGGGAGAAGACCATTCAGGCTGCAAAGCGCGAGGGCGAAGTCGCGATCTATGGTCCGCACAACCCGATGTACCGTCCACTCTGGGACGCGTTTCAAAAAATATATCCAGGAGTCAAGATCAACTTCGTGCCGGGCAAAGGCTCAGAACTCACCCAAAGGATTCTCACCGAGAGGCGCGCAGACAAGTATCTCGCCGATATCGTCATGGGTGGCTCCTCCACCTACCTTGCCTATCCCCCAAGCGCACTGGAACGTCTTCGTCCTCACCTGATCTTGCCCGAAACTTATGACGAGTCGGCGTGGTGGCAAAAAAAGTTGTGGTTTGCAGACCCGCAAAACCAGTCTGCCATCCTGCTGACAGGCGAGGTCGGAACCCGCCGCGGCTCTCACAACACGGCTCTCCTCGATCCCAAAGAGATTCAATCCTGGTGGGACCTGCTGAAACCAAAATTTAAAGGAAAGCTCGGGACCTTCGATCCCATGGTCTCGGGTGGCGGCGGAGAGACTTTCGTATTTCTCCATTATTCGCCGGCTCTGGGTACGCGGTTCATTACTCGCCTGCTCACCGAGACGGACATTCTCGTAACGCGCGATCTCGAACAAGGAACGGACTGGCTAGGTCGAGGCAGAATCATATTTTACATCGGAAGCGGGCAGCCGATTATGCGAGCCAAACAGCAAGGGCTTCCGGTTGACCTTCTGCCGCATCCATTGAAAGAAGGCGAAATTATGGGCGGCGGCGCTTGCTGCATGGCGCTTCTCAACCGGGCGCCGCACTTAAACGCCGCCAGGCTTTTCGTCAATTGGGTCCTCTCGCGCGAGGGGCAGATCGCCTGGCAGAAATACAGCGAGACCAATTCGTTGAGAATGGACATCTCCAAAGACGACTTGCCTTCTTGGGCGGTACCGCAAAACGGCGTGGATTACTTCATGCTGAACGCATCGCAGAATCAAGATCCGGCGAAAATCAAGGCGATGTACAAGATCGCAGACGAAGCGCTAAGGAAGATTCAAAGATAATCGGACAAAGAATCTCGATGAAAGAAATCGGACTCATCGGCCTGGGAAATGCGGGGAAGCCGATCGCTGAGCGCCTGCTCAAGAAAGGCCATCGCTTGAAGGTCTACGACCTGAATCCTGGGCCGGTGAATGCTCTCGCAGAGCTGGGAGCCGTAAAGACAACTTCCGCGAGAGAAGCCGTCTCGGAGATCACGCTTACCATCCTGCCATCGAGCACGGAGGTAAAAGCGGCGGCCTTCGGAGACAACGGGGTCCTCGCCGCCATTCAATCGGGCTTCGTCCTGATCGACCTGAGCGGCACGGATCCTAACTTTGCGCGCGAGCTCGAACAGGAGTTAGAGAGAAGAGGCGCTCACTTTCTCGGCGCAACGCTACACGCGGCCGGGGCGCCCGCCGTCACGATTCCTAAGGGTCTTCTCTCCATCGTCGTTGGCGGAAAAAAGGACGTCCTGGAAAAATGCCTCGGAATTCTAAAAGACCTCAGCCAGAAAGTTATCTGCGTCCCGGAAGCCTGGATGCCTAAAGCGATGAAGATCGCCGTCATTATGTTCGCCGCGACAAACAGCATCATCTCCGCCGAAGTCTTTAGCTGGCTCACAGCACAGGGTATCGATCCCAGGCTTTTCCTTCAGCTTCTCAAAACCACCGGCTCGCATGAGTCTGCGGGGCGGGTAGAGGAATTTCTCAAGCGGACAAAGAGTCACGGCGGCGCGCTCAGCAACAGTTACAAAGATATACGCCAGGCGCTCGAAGTGGCCGCCTCTCTCAATTTGCCGCTTCCCCTCATGAATACAGTCAACCAGCTCCAAGAGATGGGGCGCGCGCACGGTTTGACCCGGCTCAACACGCCCGCGGCAATGGGCAAGCTCTACGAGATTTTAACGGCGGTGGATCTAAGCGAAGCGGTTGTGGAATCCGAAAGAGTTTTCCCCGAGCCGCACGAGCCGGAAGTTATCTATCTGGAAGAGTTCAAGAAGTAATTGGCTTTTCATTTTTTGACTGGAGGTGCGACTATGTTGGAGCTGGCGGGAAAAAAGATACCGAACACTTTAGAAGAGATTATCGATCCCGGCCGGACCGCCTTACTTCTCTGGGACATGGAATACGCCATTGCGCCGAATGCCTTCAACTTTAAGGAGATCGTGGCGAATTTGAAAATGTTGACCGGCTTGGCGCGTCAAGCGGGTGTGCAGATATTTTATTCCGTCCAAACCCCCTTTGATCTGGGAAAGGAAGAGGCGGGGGTTTGGGTCCGGCTCAGGATGAAAAGGGCTAACGTTGCAGATGTCGCTCAGCTTCTAAAGGAAAAGGACGATCCCCACGGGCGGGAAATCATCGATGAGCTAAAGCCCCAGCCAAAAGACATCGTTTTTCACAAGCGACGACCCGACGGTTTTATCGGGACCGACTTTGATCTCATGCTGCGAAGCAGAGGCATAAAGACAATCGTCATCGGCGGCGTCGCCACCGAAGGAGGCGTCGAAGGCACCGCCCGCACGGCGCGCAATCTTGGATATGACATGGTTGTTCTCAAAGACTGCGTCGGCTCTCGCAATCGCGAGCTGCACGAGATGGCTCTAAAATTAATGGAGCGCACGCAGTTCGATATGGCAACGGCGGAGGAAGTAGCGGCGATATGGAGGGGAGGAAACAAATAAGTCGTTAAGAGCCTTACACCTCGCCTCTCTCTCGGTAACTAAGCCTTTTGTTTCTTAGTGACCTACCAAACCATGCAAGGAGGTAAACAAACCCGAATTGAAACAGAATGCTCACAAGGACATTGGCATGATGCCGTTCTACGGTCGCAAAATAATCTGAAGTTAGCATTGGATAAGTAGTCCACAACAGCACGGCAGGTATTAGCGCCACGTATTTGAAATGGCCGAACAATCCGGCAAAAAGGCCAAGGACGGCAAAAACGATTCCATTAGCAACCGGAAGGACTATCAACCAATTCACTTTTTTTACATATTTTCCAAGCATAGATAATAGCTTGCCGTCTTTATCTTTTGCGAACACAATCTCAAGCATCTCTCTCCGACCCAACCTACCTTCGTTCAATGCAGATCGCTCTTCCCGACTTAGGATCTGGTCGAGTAGCTTCTCATATTCAGGATCAGTACCGAGCGGCCATACTACGAAAAGACCAGCCATTGCGCCGAAAGCTGAGAAATACAAGATAGCTCCAAATACGACTGCCAGCAAGTTAATGAGCAACCACTTCCATATGGCGATTCCTTCAATGACGGTAGGCGTTTTCATTCCAGGATTCAACTCTTAACTTCTTTGGTCAGCTCCTTTACAAGAGAGCTCAGTAGGCCTTAATCCCAGATCCTTTGATTATTTATAAGGTTTCCTCACTGCTCCCCTGGCGTCAGAAGCTGGAGCCGGTGGCCGTCGGGGTCGGAAAAATAGATGCAGTGCGGATCGCCCCTGCGGCCGCTGACTTCGATGCCTGCCTCTTCTAGCACAGCCCTAACCTTCTTGTATTCGCCGGACTTGAGACGCAGGGCCATGTGGTTCATCTCGCTGCCACCATGAATTTCGTCGCCGTTGCTCGCTTCGAAGAGCGCGACGCCCTGATTGCCGCATTTGAGGAAGAGCTGCCAGGAACTTTCGTGTTCCACCTCCATCCCCAAAAACTCCACATAGAATTTCTTGGAGCGTGAAAGGTCCTTGACGTGGAGAACCACGTGATCGATGCCGGTGACTTTAAGAGGTGTCTTCATAACTGCCCTGCCTCCTCTCACTTAGCCGTCAATTTAACGGAGCGGGTCTATTCTATTTCAAGCGGGCGACGGCCGTAAAGGAGCAAAAATAGCCTGTTTGTGCCCATGACCGCAGCTCGTTCCCTAGGGCACAACAGCAATCGCCTCGATCTCGATCAGGTGATCGGGGTCGACCAGACGCGAGACCTCAACCATCGTAGAGGCCGGAGGGTTTCGGTGAAAGAACTCGGCGCGCACCTCATGGATGGCGCGAAAGTCGCGATCCATGTTCCGGATGAAGACCGTGACCTTGGCCACGTCTTCCAGCGTCGCCCCGGCCTCGGTCAGAATCGCGCGCAGGTTCTCAAGAATCTTTCGCGTCTGCGCCCGAACGTCGCCGCGTCCGACCAGAGCGCCCGTAGCATCTCGTGCGGTAAGGCCCGAGACAAAGATCAACTGTCCCGAAGCTGGCACCTTGACAGCCTGCGAAAAAACTCCGATCGGCTTGGAGAGCTTATCTGATTGGACAATCCTTTTAGCCATTCTCTTTTTCTCCTTTGCCGCGAGCTTTCCCGCCCCATTCAGTGCCCTTTCACGGACCGACGGCATCGCCGCTTCAGCTCGCGGACTTTTTCTTCGCTCAGCGGGAAGCCAAACTGTTCGTTGCGCATGCGCAGGCGCTGGCTCGAGACCTGCTGGATGATTTCCGCCGCGCGCTCGTAGTCCTCGCGGCTGCGCACGAGCTTGGCAAGATTTCGCGCGCCGACATTTTTATGCTCTACCTCGTCCAGATGAATTTCCGTAAAGGCCGCGGCGATCTTTCTCTCGATCTTTGCTCTCTTTAACCGCCGGCAGACCTCGTAAAGCGCTCCACCTCCTCCTTCGGTGAGCGTGACAGCGGCCCGCTCCAGCTCTTCGTCCCTCCGCCTCATCTCTTTTTCACTCGGAGTCTTCGAGCCGTGCAGCAGCGCGGCGAAGGTCCTGGAATAACGCGCTCTGACCCGCGCAAGCTTTTTGTCCTCCGGCAGCCAGGTTAGGTCCCGCGGCGTCAGCCTTTTACCGCCGATCTCCTCGAGCAGATCCACGACCAGCCGGGCGTGCTTGGTTTCCTCCGCCAGTTTCTCGGCGATTTCCTCAAAATCGTGGCGATCCACTTCGCCGTCCAGGCGAGAATAAAAGCTTGCCAGTATCTTTAGCAGTGGCTTGATCGCCGAATACTCCTTGAAGGCCTGGGCTTTGAGCCAATGAACGTGGTCCTTTTTGTTTCTTGGTTTATCGAAGTAGGCCCTCACGATCTCAGCCTCGGCACGGCGGTAACTTTCGGCCAACCTGTGAAGCGATTTGATGTAAGATTCCATGCCGCTTCCTGTACCTCTACGGGGCGGGGCGCGGGACGACGGCGCCGCACTTCTTGCACGTCCTGAGCGACTCGTCTCCGTAGAAGCGCTCGTGCACCCGCGAGACCGGGTCCTGACTGTAGTCGCCGACATTCACCCCCACTTCGTAAACCTTCTCGCCGCACCGATCACAGAACCACAGGAAGCGATCCTGCTCGCCGGCGCGCCGCTTGCGCTCCAAAACGACGAACCAGGCGTCCTCCGCGACTCTCGGAGAATGGGGCACCCCGCCCGGACACAAGAGAAGCTGGCCGGGGCGGATCACCGCGACCTTCTGCTCCCCTTCCGGCGTGATGTAGTGGAGGCGCTGTTCGCCGGCAAGTTGCAGCGTGACCTCGTCGCTCGGGTCGACGTGAAAGTCGGTTCTCATCTTGCGGCCGCGGCTTAAAAAGGCGATCGACTCCGAATCCTGCCATAAGACACGACGTCCCTTCCCCGCTTCTCGAACCGTTCGTATCGCTTCATTGAGATCAATAGCGGCTAAATCTTTCATAGAACCCTCCAACGGCGATGTTAGTTGAAACCGGCTCGTTCTAGCAAGCGGGAACCCTAGCAAGCTGCTGAAAGGGTAGTTTTCGTGCTTCGACGGGCTCAGCACGAACGGAAAATCTTCAACGATTTTAACACCCGACCCGTTCGCCCTGAGCTTGTCGAAGGGTGAACGAAGGGTTTTTCAGCACCCTGCTAGGCATCTATTTTCGGTTTTGGATTTTCGATTTCCGCTTAAATCTAAAATGAGCTATGGCGACGCCAATCTGAGCGACGGCCTTCCGATGTGGATGTGGGCGCCGGTCGACACGCCCGCCGCCCTGTCCCGAAACGCCACAAAAGGAATGCCCGCCTTGCGCAGGTAACCCATCAGCTCGCGGCCTTCCGGACTGTCGGGATGGAGCGCCACGTCCAGCGCGTTGCGGTGATCGAAGTTCATCCGCTCATGGAGCGTCGTCTGGCCGCGGGCGCTTACGGGCAAGAAGTGGCCGAATCTGTCGGCGAAAAACCTTTCAATCTTCGCCGCGTCTGCCAGCGACCACCGCGCGCCGCCGTTGTAGCGGACCAGCTCCGTGTTTTCGCTGTATCCTCCGCTCGGGAGCGGCGGCAGCCTCAAAAGCAGGGCGCGAGCCACGACCTCCGCGAGCGTCATATCCGCCAGGGATATTTGCTGCCGCGTGTCCTCGACTCTGGCCCGCGCGCGGGCCAGCGCGAGCTCGCTCTCCTCAAGCTCCAGCCGGGAGATGTAGCCTTTCTCCAACAACGGCGCCCGCGACTCGAGCTGCCGGGCGAGCCGCTCCGCATCCTGCTCCTGCAGCTCCAGCAGGCTCTCCAGGGTCTCCTTAACCTCCGCAATGGTCCTTCGCACTTCCGCGTTGACCCTTGAAATTTCCTGCTCGGCCGAGTAACGCTGTGCGGACGACCTAGCTCTCTCCTGGCCGACGGCGGAGGCAGAAAACGCGCCTGAAAGCATCAGAGCCAAAGCAAACATCGTATATCGACCAGGCTTCATTTCGCTCACCGCCGGTGGCTGTCCCCTCCGGTCATACTAACCCGAAGCCTCCATGCGCCGTCAAGCGGAAAAATGGCTTGCTAGGTTCAAGGAAAATTAGTAGGTTAAATTAAGGTTTCGCGGAGAGAGCCATTTGGCGCGGAAATATGTCCTAAAACGTAGCGATCTTCCCTCCCGTTCTCTTTCAGGGATCGATTACCGCCAGGAGCTCAACCAGGCTCAGTACGAGGCGGCCACCGCCGTTGACGGCCCGCTCTTGGTGATCGCCGGCGCGGGCACCGGCAAGACCCGTACGCTGGTCTACCGCGTCGCGCGACTGATCGACATCGGGATTGATCCAAGATCGATCCTGCTTCTGACCTTCACCCGCCGGGCGGCCGAGGAGATGCTGCGCCGGGCGAGCCTGCTGGCTGACAACCGCTGCGCCAAAGTGGCCGGCGGGACCTTTCACTCGTTCGCCAACACGGTCCTGCGCCATTACGGCCGCAAGGTCGAACTCGCGCCCTCTTTTACCATCATGGATCGGCCCGACAGCGAGGACGTCGTCCAACTCCTCCGCGCGGAGCTGGGACTGAACACCAAAGAGAGGCGTTTCCCCCGCAAGCAGACCATCGCGGAGATCTACAGCATGGCCCTGAACAAGCAGTGGACGATCCCGGAGCTGATCGAGAGGGACTATCCTCATCTCTGCGACTCGCTCGAAGATCTGCTGCGATTGTACGAGCGCTACGTGGACTACAAGAGAGGCCGGGCCTTGCTCGACTACGACGATCTCCTCATCAAGCTCAAGGAGCTTTTGGCCGGCCGCGAGGAGGCGCGCCGCCGCCTTTCCGAGACCTACCGCTACATCATGGTGGACGAATATCAGGACACCAATCGCCTTCAGGCGGAGATTGTCCGTCTTCTCGCTGCGACCCACGACAACGTCATGGTCGTCGGCGACGACGCCCAGAGCATCTACTCCTTTCGCGGCGCCAATTTCCGCAACATCATGGACTTTCCCAACGACTTTCCCGGCGCGCGAATCATCTCGCTGGAGGAGAACTACCGCAGCACGCAGCCGATCCTCAATCTTACCAACGAGATCATCCGCCGGGCGAGGGAAAAATACGAAAAGGAGCTGTTTACCTGCAAGGAAGAGGGCGACACGCCGCTGCTGGTCCAGGCGGAGAGCGAGCAGACGCAGTCCCGCTTCGTGTGCCAGAAGATCCTCGAGCTGAGAGAGGAGGGCGTGCCGCTCTGGGACATCGCCGTGCTGTTCCGCTCGAGCTTTCATTCTTTCGACCTTGAGATCGAGCTCACGCGCCGCAACATTCCGTTCGTCAAGCGCGGCGGCTTCCAGTTCATGGAGACCACCCACATCAAGGACCTGCTCGCCCATCTGCGCATCCTCGCCAATCCCCAGGACGCGATCTCCTGGGGACGCGTGCTCTCGCTGCTGGAAGGAGTCGGTCCCCAGCTCAGCCAGAAGATCATCCACCGCCTCCTGGAAGGCGGCGACCCGAGAGAGCGATTGCGCTCCTTCGAGGCCAAGGGTAAAGTCGCCCACGGCCTAAAAACGCTCGCCCAGGTTTTGGAAGTCTGCTCCGAAGCGCAGCGTCCAGCGGAAAACGCGCAATACCTGATGCAGTACTATGTTCCCATTCTCAAGCGGAAGCACCCCGACGACTATCCCAAGCGGCTCAAGGATCTGGAGCATTTTCAGGGGATGACCGAGCGCTACCGGAGTCTGGAGCGGCTGCTCAGCGACATGGCGCTGGAGCCGCCGACGGACAGCGTGGAGGGCGTGCTCGCGGTCGATCCCGACGAAGGTCCGCTGGTTCTCTCCACGATCCACTCGGCCAAAGGACTGGAGTGGCACTCGGTCTTCATCATCTGGGCGCTCGAGGGGAGATTTCCCTCGTATTACAATATCGACACCGACGAGGAGCTGGAGGAAGAGAGGCGGCTTCTCTATGTGGCGGCCACGCGCGCCAAGGAGAATCTCTTCATCACCTATCCCATCAAGATCTTCGACCGCGGCACCAGCATGGTTCTATCCCGCCCCTCGCGGTTTATCGAAGGGATCGCCGAAGAGCTGCTGGAGCCTATGACGCTGGTGGACGAAGAAGAAAATCGGGGCTGGGACGAATGAATATGATCCATCTCTTGCTGGACATCATCGTGTTTATCAGCGGAGCGGTGCTCATGGCCCTGGAGATCGTCGGCAGCCGCGTGCTCGCGCCCTACTTCGGCAACTCGATCTTCGTCTGGGGAAGCCTGATCTCCGTGGTCCTCGCCGCGCTCAGTGTCGGCTATTACTGGGGCGGACGGCTCTCCGAGCTTAGCCCGTCGTTGGCGCGGCTGCTGCTCCTGCTGGTCATCCCCGGCGTCATGATTTTCGTTCTTCCCTTCTTTTATCCTGCGGTGAACCTCTGGGTGGCCACGGTCGATTTCGGCGTCCGGCTGAACCCGCTCATCGCCAGCGCGATCTTCTTTCTCGTGCCCGGCGTCTTCCTCGGCGCCGTCTCGCCCTATGCCATTCGCCTGGCTGCCACGACCCTTTCCGCGGTCGGCAGCACGGCCGGCACACTCTACGCCCTCTCCACCTGCGGCAGCATCTTCGGCACGCTGTTCACCGCATTCTATCTCATCCCGGCCATCGGGGTGAGCAACATCATCCACTCCCTGGGAATCATTCTGGTGCTCCTTGCGCTGTTCATCTGGCCCCTGACGCGGCCGCGCCGCGAAAAAGTCCGTTCGGCTTCAGCGGCAACGAAGGTGGCGACGCTGGTAGGCCTGACGCTGGTCTCCGGAACATTCCCCTCACCTGCCTGGCCAAGAATCCGAACGCTCTTTCAGAAGGATTCTTTTTACCACCATATCCGCGTCGAAGAGGACGAGGAGGCCCGCTATCTCTATTTCGATCAGACGCTGCAAAGCGCCATGAACCTGGACAATCCCACCGCGCTAAGGCTGATCTACTCGCGCTATGCCTCTTTGGGACTTGCCTTCAGGCCGAACGCGAAAAAGGCGCTGATCATCGGCCTCGGCGGCGGGTCTATTCCAAAGAAGTACCAGAAGGAATTTCCCGCGCTGGAAATGGATGTCGCCGAGATCGACCCCGAAGTGATCCAGGTGGCAAAAAAATATTTTTCCTTCCAGGAAGGCAAAAATCTCCATGTCCATGCCCAGGATGGCCGGCAGTTTCTGACCCGGACCTCCCAGCGCTATGACCTGATCCTGGTCGATGCCTATTTCAAGGACGCTATACCGTTTCACCTCACAACGCGCGAGTTTTTCTCGGTCGCGGATCAAAGACTCACCGCGAACGGCATCGTTGTGGTGAACATCATCGGCGCGGTCACCGGCCCGGGGGGCAAGATCACCCGCTCTGTGGTTAAGACCTTGCGCGGGATCTTTCCGCAAATTTACATCTTCGCCGCGCGCAGGGCCGACAACGCCAGCCTGGACACTATCCAGAACGTCATCGTCGTAGCCAGCAAAGAACCGCAGCAGCTCGACATCCGCGAGATCACCAAGCGCGCGGCCAGCCTCGGCCGGGATCTGTTTCCGAAGCGGGTGCAGGACATTGCGATCTCGTTCGTGGACGGCAAACTGGCCGATGACGACGTGCCCGTGTTGACCGATGACTACGCGCCAACGGATAGCCTGCTCCATCCTTAGCCTTCTCCTGCTCTCCGCCTGCGCCTTGATCGGTCCCGAGGCGCCGGAGCGGACGGTGCGGGTCAGGCTCCTGGCGGACCCCAAGCTCAGAGAGAAAGACCCCCGCTGGAGCGAGACGGCCGCGGGCTTGCTGCGGGCCGCTTCCAACTATTTTGAGCGCGAGTTCGGGATCCGCTTTGTCGCCCAAAAAATTGCTCCGTGGGAATTAGAGGAGAGCAGTCCTTTCGTCGTCACTCTGATGAAACGCTTGGTGCAGAAGTATCCCTTGAAGGACCAGAACGGGAGCTACGATCTTATCATCGGCCTCACCGGCGAGTGGGTAACCTTCTATTTTGGCGGCCGCGGCATGGTGAACCGGTTCGGAAACTGCCGCGAAGGACTGGGAAATTACCTGGTGAGTGCCGTGACCGCGCCGTATCGCTACACCGGACCACAAGCCGAGCTTCCCTTGGACGTCGTCGCTCTGATCCACGAGTTCGGTCACATCTTCGGCGCCGAACACGTAAAAGATCCAAGCTCCATCATGAATGAGGATTTCGATTACCGGGCGGAATTCGACGCCAAGAGCCGTGAGATCGTCATGAAGAATAAGTTCTGCCCATTCGGAAAATGAATGTTGAGTTTTGAATTTCGAGTTTTGAGTTGAAATCTCGATCAATTCAAAATTCAAAACTAAGAATTCAAAATTAAATGTTAGACAATATTCGCATTGTTCTTGTAGCGCCGAGAGGCTCCGGCAACATCGGCTCGGTTGCACGGGCGATGAAAAATATGGGGCTCAACGATCTCGCCATCGTGGGTCATGGCCGGACGCAGAGTTTTTCGGCCAGGGCGATGGCCGCCCACGCGCGGGAGATCCTCAAGGACTCCCGCCGCTTCACCACACTGCGCGAAGCCGTGGCGGATTGCGGCCTGGTGGTCGGAACCACCTGCCGCGGCGGTCTCTACCGCGACCACAGCCGTTCCCCCAGAGTAACCGCGCCTGAGATCGTCGCCGCGGCCCGCTCCGGAAAATGCGCGCTGGTCTTCGGTCCGGAGGACCACGGCCTCGACAACGAAGAGCTCAAACACTGCCAGGCGCTGATCACAATCCCGACCGACCCGGGCTACCCTTCGCTCAACCTGGCGCAAGCGGTGACGATTTGCCTCTATGAGATCTTCCTTTCCACGCTGGAAAAAGTGCCCGCAGAGGCGATCGAGCGCGCTCCCGCCGAGAGCGTGGAGCGGCTCTTCGACAAGATGAAACACTCGCTGCTCGAAATCGGTTATCTCGACTCGCAGAACCCCGATCACATCCTCTTCGCCTTCCGTCGCATCTTCGGCCGCGCCGGCCTGGAGGAAAAAGACGTGCGCATCCTCACCGGCCTCTTTCGCCAGATCGAATGGTACGCCAACGAGGGCTGGAAGGTGATCGAAGAGAAAAAGCGCAAGGGGCTGAAGATCAGATAAGACGGCTCATTTTAGATTTTAGATTGCCTGGCTGCTTGAATATCCTCGCACGTAAGGCGCGGGTAGGCGTCGAGCAAATCGGCCTCGGCTGCTTCCTCGCTGAGTTTACGCAGGATCAACTCGACCGGAATGCGCGTGCCCCGTATGACCGGCTTTCCTAACATTACTTTAGGGTTGATCTCTATTCTATCAGTGATAGTCATGGCGCCCCTCCGTAGCTTCAACTTGCTTCTCATTTTGGCACTGCCGGGAGCATGGCGTCAAGGACGCTTTCGGCAGCTCTGCGGGATGTTTTCACACTTTCGCAATTGCGAAAACGTGAAAGTGTCATGGTCTCGGCTCATTTCGAGGCTTCGGAAATTCTCGAAACGTGGAAGTGAGGACAGCAGAGCATTTCAGGGACGGATACCTGCTTTGATTTCCGACAGAAGTCCGAAGAGTTTCCTGGCAAGATCCTCGTGTTGGTCCACGTTTTGTGGAAACAAATCGAATCTCCTGATCTCGTGCAGGTCCACGGTTCTGAGGAATTTCCCCGGCTCATAGCTGCTTAAATCGAGAGCTTGAAAGCACGAGCGCTCCGCGCCCGCGTTCTCCGTGACAAAAACCAGACAGAGATTGGGCCACTTCTCCTTCGCCTGGGCTAGCTCACTCTTCCCTCCCCTCTTTTTCTCTTGCGCCAAGTAGCTTACCAAGTTCGATCGATATTTGACCTCGATCATGTGGGTCTGATACACCCCGCGCGTCTCCCCTTCTCCCGCGATTTCTTTCATCGCGAGAAAATCAGGGCTGAAACTTTCGTCCTTTCCCGTCTTGAGCATGCCACGCAGATCGCTCTCTCTTCCGAAGCGAGTCATCTTGAACTCCGCCCTACGAAAGATGGATTCCACCAGGGCCTCGGCGATGCGGCCTTTAATGTTGTTGAGGTCTACCGGTCGTGTCGCCATTCAGTTGGTTTTCTCTACGAACCGTTGATCTTACAAGGTCAAGATTCAAGACCCGACCCCATGAGTCCCGGCGACCCCATGAGTCCCGGAGATACCGAAGCCTGCGGCCTGACATGTTAGGATAAAAATCCCCGACCGTTTTTCCCAGGCTAGATCTCAACCTTCTTGACATGAGCCAAGAGCGGACTTGACCCCTCTAGATCCAGACCCCTCTAGATCCACGTTTCGAGAATTCCCGAAAGGTCGAAATGACGGGCCTAAAACAGACCGATACAGTCTTGCGGCGCGCGCGCAACGGCAAAATCGAGTAGGTCGAGCTGTTTTCGATACTTGGCCTGTAGGCGCGCATGGAGCTTGCGGCGGAGAAGGCGCTTGCGTTCCAGGCTGCGCCATAGCCGCTCGTCGGCGTTGAACTCGGTCACGAGCTGCTGAACGCGGCGCTGCTCCGCGGGAAGATTGTAATAGGGCCTCATGCCGTAATTCCCCTATGAGAAGATTCTCTGCGGACATGTTCTATTTCCCGATCAGCGGAGGCACGGCGGCGGTAATCCGAAAATGATTCGGCGTCCAGCCTGCCCTTTGCAAAGCCATTCATTTTCCACGGCTTGCAGAGAAGGCAGCCGGACCGGCGGTTCTTGGGTCGCCTACGCTTGTGATGTGCCATTGCTTCAAATAGCTCGTAAGGGTTCAGAACTTCCTGAGCACCTCATCTCCTAATCATAAACTGCGGAGCAAATGAAAACGCCCTCTCCAACCAGGATGTCCACGCACCTGTCGGCAATCTTTCCTTCAATCTCTTCGATCTCCTTTTCTTTCATACCCGCCGGCGGGTAAATGCGTACATGGCCGTCCTCATCTTCGAAACCCTCCATAGTCGCTTCGATCCTGGCTTCAGGACACAGCCGCTGCGCCAGCAAGCTCAGCTCGGTGAGGTACTTGTCAACAAGAATCCGTCGTTCTGAGGAAGAGATAGATTTAGCCATTGGATATCCCCTTCTTGATCAGACTAACAAACTCGCGCGCTTTTGCCAACGCCCGCGTCGCTTGCCTTTTGCTCACGTCGCTATCTCTGTAATCCGCGGTGTGTCTCAGGTCCTGCACAACATTGAGGTCTCGGGCTAGAAAAGAGGAATAGAGCTTCCGCCTGCGGGTAAGCTCATTGGCGAAAGTCGCGTGCAGTCCTCCGTGAGTCCACTCGGCGCGTTTAAGCCCGGCGGCTTCAAGTGCCACTTGGGCCGCTTGATACATAGAATAATATGCTCGACTCACCGATGAGTTATAAAGCCCTGCTGTATAGCAGTGCTCGGCAGCTTTAAGCGCCTCATTCGCCTTGGAAATTTCCATAAAGCACTGCCGCGATTTTAAGCGATAAGACGCGGCCTGACAAGCGCAATCCCCTTGCGTAACTTGCTCAGGATAATTGCGCTTTAGGCAGAGGGGACAGATGACGGCCTGGTCATTCTTGACCTGATACACCACATCTTATAAGTAAACGGTTTGAGATGCCGCATTGCAGCGGTGAATAGTTCAGCAAAGCGGCAGGAGAGGTCATGGAACTCACTCAAGACGAAGTGCTGCAGATATTGGACCTGATCGAAAAATCGAACTTCGACTTCATGCAGCTCCAGGTCGGAGAGCTGAAGCTGACGGTCAGCAAAGGGAATTACGTGGGCAGCGCCCCTGCCCCCACGGCTGCGGATCAAGCCGAAACCGCCGCCAAACCACAGGCTGAAGTCAAAAAAGAGGAGCGGACCGAGCCGAAACCAAAAAAACCGACCGTCACCGTGGACGGCTTGCGAATCAATGCGCCCATGGTCGGAACCTTCTACACGACACCCGAGCCGGGCGCGGCCCCTTTCGTCGAGCTGGGCTCCCAGATCGACGAGGAAACGACGGTCGGCTTGATCGAGGTGATGAAGGTGTTCAACGCGGTCCAGTCGCGGGTGCGCGGAGTGATCGCCGAGGTCTGCGTTCAAAACGGCCAGTTTATCGAGTACGGGCAAACGCTCTTCGTCGTCAAGCCCGGTACGGCCAAGTCGAAGAGAACCTCCAAATGAGCATCGCTCGGGTCCTTGTGGCCAACCGGGGGGAGATCGCGCTCCGCGTCGTGAGGGCGTGCCGCGCCCTCGGCGTCGAGACGGTCGCGGCGGTCTCGGAGGCCGACAGGGACAATCTGGTCGCGCGCACGGCCGACCGCGCCGTCTGCATCGGCCCGGCCCGTTCCACCGACAGCTATCTCAAGATCGAGGCGATCATCTCGGCCGCGTTGGGCAGCGGCGCAGACGCGCTCCATCCGGGCTACGGCTTCCTGGCCGAGAGGCCGGAGCTGGCCGAGGCCTGTGAGAAAAACGGCATCAAGTTCATCGGCCCGTCGGCCGACAGCATCCGCCGGATGGGCAACAAGCTTTGGGCCCGGGCCCTCGTGAAGGAATACGGAGTTCCCGTTGGCGCCGGTTCGGAGAAAGTTCACAACGTTAAAGAGGCGACAGCGCAAGCCGAGGAGATCGGCTTTCCGGTCTTGATCAAGGCGGCGGCGGGAGGCGGCGGCCGCGGCATGAAGATCGTGGCGGCGGCCGGCGAGTTGCAAAGGGCCTTCGAGACCTCCTCAGCCGAAGCCCGGGCCGCGTTCGGAGACCCGACGCTTTATCTCGAGCGCTACATCCCAAACGCCAGGCACATCGAGGTGCAGATTCTCGGCGACCGGTTCGGCAACGTCATCCACGTCGGCGAGCGCGACTGCTCGCTGCAGCGCCGCCATCAAAAAGTCGTGGAGGAGGCGCCGGCCGCCTCGATCGCGCCGACTCTGAGAGAAGAAATTCAGACGGCTGCCGTCACCATCGCCAAGAAGATCGGCTATGAGAACGCCGGCACCATCGAGTTTATTCTGGATCAGGATGCCCAGCGCTACTATTTTCTCGAGATGAATACCCGCATTCAGGTCGAGCATCCGGTCAGCGAGGCTATCTCCGGCATCGACCTGGTCCAAGAGCAGATCCGAATCGCCGCCGGCGAGGTGCTCAGCCGGTCGCAATCCGAAGTGCATCTCAGCGGCCATGCCATCGAGTGCCGCATTACCGCCGAGTCGGCGGCGCACGGCTTCCGCCCCTGCCCGGGGCTCATCACCGGCTGGCGCCCGCCCGAGGGGCCTGACATCCGGGTGGACAGCCACTGCTACGCCGGCTATCGTGTTCCTCCCTATTACGATTCGCTGCTGGCCAAGCTCATCGTCCATGGAGGCCATCGGGTGGATGCCGTGGGGAAGATGCAGGAGGCGCTGGAAAACTTTCTCGTTTCCGGCATCGAAACCACGATTCCCTTTTTGCGCTTCGTGACACAGCGCCTGGAATACGTGAAGGGAGAGGTCAACACGCGCTGGCTGGAGTCGGTGCTCGCCGGCTCGCCGTTCCAGTCAGTCGAGGCAGCAGTTTCTACCGCCACACCCTCACCCCTTCCCTCTCCCGCAAGCGGGAGAGGGCGAGGGAGAGGGTGTCCTGCGCAAAGCGAAAGTAGCCGAGTTAAGGCTAGACGGTAAAGAGTCCATCTTAGGTAAACAAACTATGGAAGAGATCCGCTTTGTCGATACGACGATCCGCGACGGCCATCAGAGTCTGTGGGCCGAGAATATGACCACGGGCATGATGCTGCCGGTCGCCAAGCGGATGGACGAGGCCGGCTTCGAGGCGATCGAGCTGATCTCCAGCTCGCACATGAAAAAGTGCGTGAAGGAGCTTAAAGAAGATCCGTGGGAGCGGGTCCGGCTGATGGCAAAGCGGATCACCAAGACTCCCCTCAGGCTCATCGCCGGCAGAGTGAACACGTTCGAGATCACGCCGCAATCGGTCTACCGGCTCTTTATCGAGCGCATGGCGGCCAACGGCATGCGCCAGGCGCGCATCTCGTGCGAGTGGAACGATCCGTCGAACTGGCGGCGCAAGGTGCAGTGCGCCCACGACTATGGCATGCAGTCGATCGTGAATCTGATTTACTCCGTCTCGCCGAAGCATACCGATGAGTATTATGCGCGGAAAGCGCGCGAGGCGGCCACTTTGAAGCCGTATCGTCTCTGTCTCAAAGATCCGGGCGGCCTGCTCACGCCGGAGCGCACGCGCGCGCTGGTTCCATTGATCTTTCAAAACGGAAACGGCATACCGGTCGAGCTCCACACCCACTGTACTACGGGACTTGGAGGGCTCTGCGCCCTGGAAGCTATCAAGCTCGGAATCAAGTCGATCAACACCGCGATCCCGCCGCTGGCCAACGCCTCTTCCAACCCGTCGCTCTTCAACGTGGCACAGAACGCCCGCGCCCTCGGCTACTCCACGGACATTGACGAAGAGGCGCTCAAGCCGGTGTCGGAACACTTCACAGTCGTCGCCAGGCGCGAGGGTTTTCGCATCGGCGCTCCGGTCGAATACGATTACGCGCAATACCAGCATCAGGTGCCGGGAGGGATGGTGAGCAACCTGCGCCATCAGTTGAAGCGCGTGGGGCTGGAGAACCGGCTTGAAGCGGCGCTGGAGGAAGCGGCGCGCGTCCGCGCCGAGTTCGGCTATCCCATCATGGTCACGCCGCTCTCTCAATTCGTCGGCAGCCAGGCGGCGATCAACGTGATCGTGGGCGAGCGCTATAAAGAGGTCACCGATCAGGTCATCCAGTATGCGCTGGGACTCTGGGGCGAAGAGGGCGGCGCTTCGATGGACCCCGACGTCAAGGAGAAGATTATGAACCGGCCGCGCGCCAAAGAACTCGCCAAGTGGGTGCCGCCGGAGCCTTCGATTCAGGAGGTGCGGCAGAAGATCGGCGGCCGGGGAGTCTCGGACGACGAGCTGCTGCTGCGCTGGCTGCTGCACCAGGAGGAGATCGACGCCATGCGCGCCGCCGGCCCGCCGAAGGAATACTCGACGCTGATCCACCCGCTGGTCACTCTCATCCAGGAGCTGGCCCAGCGCGTAGACTCCAGCCAGATTCACATGGAGAAACCCGGATTCACGCTGACACTAGAGAAGAAAGGGAGGATATAAATTTATGGAAGTCACCGCTATCGACGTGCACGTTCATCTGTGCGACGAGCTTACACTTAAGGCAAAAGGCCCGCGCACCCAGCAAATGGCGCGCTACTTCGGCAGGGAGCGCAAAGCCGTATCTATGGACGAGATGGCCGATCAGTACCGCCAGCGCAAGATGATGGCCGTGATCATGAACACCAGGGACGAGACCGTAACCGGCCTCGCGCCGGTGCCCAACGATCACGTCGCCGAATATGTGCGCAAGTATCCCGATGTATTTTTGGCCTTCGGCGCGATCGATCCATGGACCGGCAAGCTCGCGCTGCAAGAAATCAAGCGGTGCAAGGAAGAATTGGGGCTGACCGGGATCGGCGAGCTGAACCCTGCGAGGCAGCACTTCTACCCGAACGACAATCGCTTCTACCCGCTGTGGGAAGAGGCGCAGAAGCTTGGCATGCCGATCCTGTTCCACGGCGGCATGGCCGCAGCCGGCGCCGGCACGCCCGGCGGCATGGGCACCAAGCTCAAGTACAGCCAGCCGATCCTGTTGGACGACGTGGCCGCGGATTTTCCGGAGCTGCAGATCATCTCCGCGCATCCGACTTGGCCGTGGACCGCGGAAAGCCTCGCCATAGCCCGGCACAAGAGCAACTATTACATAGACCTCTCCGGCTGGGCGCCGAAGTATTTTCCGGCAGAACTGGTGCACAACGTGAACACGCTGCTGCAGGATAAGGTGATGTTCGGCTCGGACTGGCCGGCGATCGGCGTCGAGCGCTGGCTGGAGGAGTTCCAGCAGCTCAACATCAAGCCCGAGGTCAGGCAGAAGATTATGCTCGATAACGCCAAAAAGTTTTTTGGCCTTCAGCTCGGCTGAACCCTAACGCGCCTTATATAAGGAAGGCATGAGCCATGGCTCTCAACGATATTGACCGCAAGAAAACCGCCATTCTTTTCTTCGACATCCTGAACGGCTACTACCATGCGGCCGATGCCGCAAGTAAAGCGCGGATGAAGCTGTGGATCGACAACGCCGTGCGACTGATGAAAGCGGGACGCGCCGCCAGCATCCCGATCTTCTTTGCCAAGGGAAACCACCGCGCGGACAACGCGACCTCCGCCCTGCTCCAAACCGATACCGACATGGGGCTCAGAGTTTGGCCTGACGGCGTGGTGATGAAGGGGAAGATGCACGTCACCGGCAGCGACTGGAGCTCGCAGGTGATCCCGGAACTGGATCCGCGCCCTGATGATTACTACATCCCGAAATACCGCTGGAGCGCTTTTTACCAGAGCTACCTCGACCTCGCGCTGCGCGCGCGCGGCATCGACACAGTGATTATTTCCGGCGGCTCGACGGATGTGGGGATAGTCTCCACCGTCTTTGCCGGAAGAGACATGGACTACAACATGATCGTCGTGAGCGACGCCTGTGGGAGCTCGCACGACCAACGCGCCCACGACGCGCTCATGACACTTATTTTTCCGCGCATGTCGAGGGTGCGAAGCACAGATCAGGTAGTAAAGATGATACAGGAGGCAAAGGGAAGGTAACACGGCTCTGCATCTTTCGCGTCATTCCCGTGAAAACGGGAATCCAGAGCTTTTTATTTTTCATGCCTGGGCTCCCTAAATTCACAAACGAAGTGCAACACTTTTTGTATAAGGTGTTGCCATGGGACAAAACTATGAACAACTTTCATTGGAAGAACGTTGCACGATTGCCCGGTATAGCCAAGCCGGGAA